>JBBRHB010000296.1:0-6406 GCA_038223355.1 Chloroflexales bacterium | reverse complement strand
AGAAGCAGCAGGGCAATATCGATCTGACCATAGGCAATCGTATCAAAGGGCGGCTGCATGAGGCCCATCACCACCCCTACAATACCTAACGCCACCGGCCATTGCAGGCGTAGCCGCAGCAATCGTACGAGCAGCGCTGCCGTGGTGAGGTACAGGATCACGTTCAGACCGCGATGGAAGGCTAGCACGACGATATCGTTGGCCGTGGCAAAGGGCAGGAACAACATGCCGTAGAAGGGTGGTACTTTGAACACATGGCCATACTGATTGGCCAAGACGTCACTGATTTTGTATAACGGCCGGCCGAGATGAAAGTCATAGGCGGCCCGCCACAAAATAAAAAAGTCTGGACCCGAGCGGCGAAACGCAAACGCGGCGGCGTAGGTTGCTTCCGCCACACCGCTCAAGGCCAAGAGAGCAATGGTTAGTTGCTGGCGCAGCGTCTGCGCCAAGCTGGGCAGCACAGCGAGGATAAGCAGCGCCAGCCATAGGACGCCACCAATCAGTTCCGTCCCGCGGCGCGGACCCACGAAACTCCCCATTTCGGCCCCAAGCATTACGTGGTATGGCAACATCAGCCAGTAGGCCAGACCGAGTAACACCAAGAAGCTTACAGGTTCGATCTCTGCTGGCAAGTGCCACCAGCGTCGACCGGGCCGGAGCAAGGCAGTCCACACACCTAGGCCAAGGTGCGCTAACACGACCATCAGGAGTAACCGGTGGGTATATGGTGCGACCTCAAAGGGTCGGAGCCCGGCGGTGGCCGCCAACAGGCCTCCGACTATGGCCCCACTGACGCCAGCCGTCACACTGCTGAGCCCGAGGCGCGCCAGCAACAGGGCCACGCCAAGCGCCAAGGCCGGCAATACCCATAGTTGCTGTACCGGTGGTAATACCGGGCCGCTGCCAAGCCAGTTGACCGCTACGACACCGACACTCAAGTCGCGTTGGTCATTCGCAGGGCGCCAGGTTGGGCTCAATAAATCGAAGCGCACATCCCCGCCAGCGATGACCTTCCCAGGGACTAGGAGTTGGAGGATGCGCGGCCCATGGACCGGCGTTGTGAGGAGGTGCTCTTGATTGGCTAGCATGGTCAGCGGGACCGGCGGCAACGATCCTGGCCCCCATAGCTGTAACGCCACGGTCCCAAAGGTTGATTGTCCGACCTGTGGCAGCCGGAGCGTGCTGGCTCCGTCGCTCCAGCGGAACAGCGTTTTGTTCGAGGTCTCTACATCGTGAAAACCATTGAACACGAGCGCATCCTGCTCGCCAACGCTCCACGCAACCGGTGGCGTAAAGTGATAAGCGATGACGAGCGTGATCAAGACAAAGAATGCGACTCCGAGGGCACCAAGTGCGCGTCCCTTTGATGGGCGTATGTTCAACATTGTTCTCGTTATGCTATCCTGAGGACGACTATTATACAACAGTGCAGTGGCTAGGTAGATGGCGACATCAGAAGCATAGTCCTGAGGAGAATACACAAGCGTGGTAACAGCATTTGTACAGATTAAAACAGCCGGTCGCAAGCCGTCTGACGTAGCTCAACAGGTGATCTCGATCGACGGCGTGGCAGAGGTCTACTCGATCAGCGGTGACTGGGACGTACTGGCGGTGTTGCGGCTCGCGACTTACGAACAGATTGCCGATGTTGTCCCCGAAAAAATCGCCGTGGTAGCTGGCGTGGCTTCGACGACGACGATTCTCGCGTTTCGCGCGTATACCGCAGGTGAGCTTGAAGCAGCCTTCGACATCGGGCTATCTTAGGGAGCGCGGAAGCACCGGCAGGTCAGTCAGCAGACTATGACGACTGCTGATGCAGTGGTAAATCACGGCGGTTGGCGTTGGGGAGGGCGGTACGCGGCTGCGGAGTTTGTTCGGTGTCACCGCGTCTGCTACACTGCCCTCCTACGAGGATAGATTAGATGGGCCTGCTCGATACACTCAATGAACCACAACAGCGCGCTGTTAAAGCCACATCTGGACCAGTCTTAGTACTGGCTGGTCCAGGATCTGGCAAGACACGCGTGTTAACACATCGTATTGCTTATCTGATTGGTGAGCTTCGCATCGATCCATACAATATTTTGGCAGTCACTTTTACGAATAAAGCGGCGACCGAGCTGCGCGAGCGCCTCACCACCTTGATCGGTGCTGAGCTTACCAAGCGTTTGACTGTCGGCACATTCCACGCCATCTGTGCGCGCTGGCTACGCCAGGAGTTGCCCGTGGCACCGGTCGAAAACAAACCGGGCCTCTACCGCAATTTCACGATTTATGACGAAGACGATCAGCAGCGGCTGATGCGCCGCATTGTCCAGGAGCTGCACCTTGACGAAAAGCAGTTTTCGCCGCGCGCGATCCTGTCTGGTATTTCACGCGCCAAAAATGAGCTGGCCGGTCCGGCCGAGATGAAGCTTGGCGCGCGGACGTACTGGGAAGAGACCATTGCACGCTGCTACGAGCGTTACCAACTCCGACTGCAAGAAAATAACGCGCTCGACTTTGATGACCTGATGGTGGTGATGGTGCGCATGCTGGACGGCCAGCCGGAGTTGTTGCGCCGCTTTCAACGCCGTTATGAGCATGTCTTGATCGATGAGTATCAGGATGTCAACACGTGCCAGTATGCCCTCGCCAAGCAGCTCTCGGGTGGCAAGCGCAACCTCTTCGCAGTCGGCGATGAAGATCAATCGGTCTATGCTTTTCGCGGTGCGAACATGCGCTATGTGCTGCAGTTCGAAGATGACTTTCCCGATGCTACCGTGATTTTGCTGGAGCAAAACTATCGCTCGACCCAGGCGATCCTGGATGTAGCCTCCGCGTTAATGCAGCGCAGTGGCCTGCGTAAACGCGACAAACAATTATGGACCGAGAACAAGAAGGGGCTAGTTGTTTCTATCCAGGAAAGCTATAGCGAAGAAGAAGAGGCCACAATCGTCGTTGACGAGATCGAGCGGCTGCTCGGCAAAGACGCTGTCGACCTGAGCGACGTCGCTGTGCTCTATCGCACCAACGCCCAGTCGCGTGTTATGGAAGAGGCGTTTGTCCGGCGGGGTTTGCGTTATCGCCTAGTCGGTGGTGTACGCTTCTATGAACGCAAAGAGATCAAGGACGTGCTGGCCTACTTGCGAGTAATCAATAATCCCTTCGACAACGTCAGCTTCGAGCGGGTGCTCGAAGCACAGGCGGGCATTGGTCGCCAAACGTTGGCCCAGCTTAATGATTGGGCCAGCGAGCAGCATCTGCCACTGTACACGACCCTACAGTTACTCGATGGTCAAACAGACGAGGGTGGAAGCGATCTAGCGGCCACGCTGCAAAACCGTGTAACGTCGCGCATTCGAACAAGCCTGCTCGGCTTTCTTCATATGGTTGATGATCTACTTAAGGCGCGGCCCGAACGGAATCTCGTTGACTTGCTCGCGCTCTTACTTGAGCGCACCTCCTTCCATGATGCGCTGCTTCGCGAGTACGGTGAGGATGAAGGCGAAAGTCGCTGGGAGAACGTACTGGAGCTGCGTACGGTGGCCGACCAGTATATGCACTATGCTTTGGACGCGCAGTTGCCAACCTTCTTAGAGGAGATTGCACTTGTGTCGGCGACCGACGACTTAGTTAAGGATCAAGATGCCGTCACCCTGATGACGATGCACCAGGCCAAAGGGTTGGAGTTTCCGGTCGTTTTCGTGGTGGGGCTGGAAGAAGGGCTGATGCCACATAGTCGCTCGCTCGAAGATCCTGAGCAACTCGAAGAAGAGCGCCGGCTGCTGTACGTGGCGATGACGCGGGCCATGGAGCGGCTGTACCTGCTACATGCTTTTAAGCGGACGCTCTACGGGCGCACGAATCCCTCCGATCCTTCCCGCTTTCTGGCCGATATTCCTGCACAACTCGTCAAAAAAAGCCGCGAGGTTGGCGACCGTAGTGCAGCCAGTCAAATCCCCATGTTCACCGGCCGTTCGGCTTATGGTCTGGTACCCAAAGGCCGCGCCGCTGCTAATTGGGGCGCGGGGGCCAAAAAGAACACGACACCCCTGAAGCCCTCGCCGAATGCTCGCTTCAGTGCGGGCACCAAGGTCCGTCATAGCGTCTTCGGTGACGGTATTGTCGTGTCATCGGAGGTCAAAGGTGATGACGAGGAGGTAACGGTCGCCTTTGCCGGGAAGGGGGTAAAGAAGCTTCTGGCGACGTTTGCCAAGCTTGAGAAGGTGTAAAGTTACGGAGGTGCCCCGGTATGCCAACCTTCAAGACGAATGACATCCGAATCCATTTTACCCATGAAGGTCAGGGTGAGCCGGTCATGCTCATTCATGGCTTCCCGTTGTCAGCCGAGATGTGGCGACCCCAGCGTGCTGCCTTGAGCCAACGCTATAATGTGTGTGCCATTGACCTACGGGGGTTCGGGCGTAGCGATCCGCCCACGGGTACGATGAGCATCGATACGTATGCTGATGATATCGTCGCGTTGCTGGACGCCCTCGGCATTGGGCAGACGATTGTCGGCGGTTTATCGATGGGTGGTTACGTTGTGATGGCGTTGCTGCGCAGGCATCCCGAGCGCATCAAAGCGGTCATGCTGTTGGATACCAAGATGACGCCGGATACGGCAATGGGGCGACAGGGCCGCAACGCCATGATCGATCAGGTTCGTGAGGAGGGTGCGGAGGCAATCGCCGCTACGATGTTGCCCAAAATGCTCACGCCGGCCACGGTGCGAGATAATTCCGCCCTTAGCGAGCATGTCCGCAGATTGATGGCTAGCGCCTCGGTGCCGGGTCTGATCGGCGCATTAACGGCGTTACGTGATCGTCCGGACTCGAGTATGACCCTCAAAAACGCGCGTATACCCGGCCTGATCATCGTCGGAGATGTTGATACGCTGACACCCGCCGGCGACGCCGAAGCTATGCGAACTGCAATGTATGACGCTTGTGTGGTCGAAATTCCTGGGGCCGCGCATTTGTCGACGCTGGAGCAGCCATCGGCCGTTGACGCGGCGTTGCTTGCCTTCTTGGATCAGCACGGCTGCTAATGAAAGTTCCCAAAAGAGCGGTGGTCGCCACCGGTGTCCGCAGGCACACTCAGATAGCTGCTCGTGGCTGCGTCGGCAAATATGGCTGCCGCTGCTTCACTTGGGCCAGGACGGCTAATGAAATAGCCCTGCCCAAGATCACAGCCTAAGGTGCGAAGTAGGTCGAGTTGCTCGGTTGTCTCAATTCCCTCGCCCGTGACTGCCAGGTTCAACGCCTTCGCAACTGTAATGATCGCTCGCACAATTGCTTCGCCTTCAGGATCGATCCCTAACCGTTCGACAAATGAGCGATCGATCTTTAGGACGTCGAGCGGGAAACGTTGGAGACTCGCTAACGATGAGTAGCCCGTGCCGAAGTCATCGATCGCAAGTTTGACGCCCAGTTCCTTGAGCTGCCGGAGCATATCGCCGGTCCCCCCCGCGTCCTGCATCATAACGCTTTCGGTGATCTCAAGCTTCAGATCGGCTGGATTGAGCCCCGTGTCGCGCAAGACGTTGGCGATGTCGTTGACCAATTGCGGATGCTGAAACTGTCGGGCGGACAAATTCACGCTTACGCGTAGGGGACTTCGAGTTGGATATTGGAGTTGCCAGGCGCGTAGCTGCTGACAAGCCTCATGGAGGACCCAACGCCCAAGCGGCAGGATCAATCCGGTCTCCTCTGCCAAAGGAATGAAGCTCAGGGGGGCGACGAGGCCGCGCCGTGGGTGCGCCCAGCGTACAAGCGCCTCGACTTCCTGTACCCGGCCGGTTGCCAAATCCATCATTGGCTGATAATGGACCCGTAGTTCCCCGCGCTCCAGTGCGTGACGCAAGTCGGTTTCGAGTTCAAGACGGGCCATTGCGGCGGCCGCCATGGTTTGATCAAAGATAGCATACCGGGCTTTGCCATTGCTTTTTGCCCGATACATCGCAAGATCCGCGTCGCGTACCAAGCTATCGGGCTTGCTTTGATATGGCGTACTGAGCGTAATTCCAATACTGGCGGTCGCAAAAAAGTCCTGCCCATCAAGCACAATTGGATCCTGCAATTCCCGCGCAATGCGCTCGGCAACGTGCAGTACCTCATCGACTTCGGCAAACTCTTCGAGAACGATCACGAATTCATCACCGCCAAGCCGCGCTAGAGTATCCTCCGGTCGTACACAGCTGCGCAGTCGCTCGGCCACTGCCACGAGTAAACGATCGCCGACTTGATGGCCGAGGCTATCATTGACCACCTTGAAATTATCGAGATCAAGAAAAAGCGCGGCGACGGAAGCGTTTCGCCGGTCGGCGCGGGCGAGGGCACGTTCGAGCCGATCGATGAGCAGCGCCCGGTTAGGTAGTTGGGAAAGGGTATCGTGAAAGGCGAGGTGGGTTAGTTCGTGC
>JBBRHB010000295.1:0-6420 GCA_038223355.1 Chloroflexales bacterium | reverse complement strand
GGCAGATCAGCAAGCAGTCTCCACCTGTCTGGTGGTTTCACACCGGCGGGCAGCCTTGCAACGAGCGGACCGAATTATTGTACTCAAGGACGGTCGCATCGAAGCGACAGGCACGCTGGATGAACTGCTGCTAACGTCTAAGGAAATGCAGCAGCTCTGGCAAGGTAATCTAGCACCGGCAACTGAGGAAACCGAGCCGCTAACGGCAACGTCAGACGCATAACTGAGTAGGTAAGCGAGTGCTGGCCCACCTCATGAGGTGGGCCAGCAGTATGCTCAGTGAGCCGACGAAACCGTTACATCGTTCTGACGCGAGCGAGTCAACACCATAGCAAACACGGTGCGCCAGCCCAACAAGAAAATGCCCGTGAAAATCAGCGTGATCACCGCGAAGGTCGGCGGGACCAAATCACGGAAGAGAAACCGGCGCAACACCAAGCCGAAGCAGATACCGAGCAGCCAAGTCAGGGCCGAGCGGCGCAACCACAGGGCTCGACGCGGGAATGGCAGTTGGTAGGCTCCGGTAAAGGGCGCGACCGCGAACCAGCCGAGCAAAAAGGGGCTGCCGATCCGCGCGAGATTAAACAGCCAACTACCGTCTTCATGATGGCTGGCGCGGCCGACGACAACAAACAGGAGCACTGCGAGAACGTCTCCGGCCACGAGCACGGGGAGGGACGGCTTTGCAGTTGTGGAAGGCTTCATAAAACATCCTCACGTACATTGTCTACGCAACACCATCATTATACGCTTCACTGCTTGAGGAACTGCTGGATCGCCGTATAGGCAGGACGTGGGCTCCAGTCGCCGTTGAGAATGCCGTACGAGGCCATCTGGTGCTGCGGATTGCCAGCCGCACTCCAAGTAACGGCAAAATTAAGGTTCCAGACAAAGAGCGCGCCGAGCCAGGGCGTATATTGGGCGCGAGCCAGTTCCAATGCGCGTCCCAGATACATCGCTTGCTGGCCGAAGCTTACATTGTTGCCAAACTCATGGCCTGGCGTCGAATTGGTGGTTGCCCATCCGAACTCCGTGACCCAGATCTGCCGGTTGCCATGACCACTCGTAACCATCAACTGGCGCAGATCTTCGATATACCGGAAATAGAACTCACGACTATTCGTCCAGCCCGGCCCCGGTCCCGGTTGAGCGGGCCATAGCGTGTCAGGCGGATTTGAGCAACCAAACAGGTGCACCCCGACGACATCCAGATGATCCCAAAAGCGTTGATCGGCAAAGAGGGCTTGGTAATAGACGATATCGCTAATGGCCACGCGCTGGTCGCCCGCCCATTCGGTTGGGGCCAGCGGTCCGGATATAACCAATGCCTGCGGGTCGGCTGCTTTAATCGCGGCATACGATTGTGCCAGCAGATCAACATAGTCGGTTGGCGCGGGAATCGGTTGGGGGGCATCTTCGACCTCAAGATTAATTTCGTTCCAGATTTCATAGGCTTGGACGCGCCCCTGGTAGCGTTGGGCCATTGCGCCAACAAATGCCGCATAGTCGGCATAATGTGCGCGGTCAGGCAACCCCGAGGTACCCGGCACGCCGGTCGCCCAATCGGGCGCCTGATCGATCGATAACAAGAGCTTTATGCCCTCCCGCTGGGCAGCTGCGACCACCACATCCAGCTCATCCCATGCAAGCCGGTGATCTAGCGAGCCTTGCAGATCTCGCCAACGCACTTGTTGGCGCGTCCAGCCGAAGCCCGCCGCGTGTGCAAGCCCCAGGACACGTGCGTGATCCGTATAGAATAATGCCGCATTAACCCCATAAACCAAGTGTGTGGGCACCGCCGGACCAGAACCGGCCGCAACAAACGCAGTCGGATCGATTTGCTCTGG
Organism: Chloroflexales bacterium; assembly: GCA_038223355.1. Lineage (GTDB taxonomy): Bacteria > Chloroflexota > Chloroflexia > Chloroflexales > Kallotenuaceae > JACDGP01. The sequence goes on along the minus strand of JBBRHB010000295.1, from coordinate 4,573 downwards.
GTGAGCAAGCCGGTACTCATCACCCAAGCGGCCCAGCATCACCTGAAACAATGGATCAGCGTCGGGATGCCATTCCAATCGTTGGCGCTCGAAATATTGTACCCAGTAGGTGGCGCCGGTATCAGCATTACGCTCAATGAATTGCTCGGAGATTGGGCGACCGAAGATCGGCAGGCCACCCTGCTGTGTATAGAAGGCTTTGAACGGCGCAGGGCTATCGGCCAGTGCATGCTGGGTGACGGCATCCCAGCTTGTGAGCGCAGCAGGCTGCGCGACCGGTTGAAATGGCGCTTCACTGCGACGACCGGCCACCAGCTCATCGCCCAGCAAGCGTCCGAGTATAAGCAAGTGTTGATCAGCGGTTGAATGCTCTTCAAGCACAGCCCGCTCAAAATATTGCACGCGTAGAAAGCTGCCGGGTTCGGTCGCACGTGCCTGGAGAAACGGGCGTGAAATGGGATAGCCCAGCGTCTTGAGCGGCTGCGGTGTCGCCTGCCAGAATTGGTAGATTTCATCCGCAATGGTTTGACCTGTCTCCGGAAAAAAGAGCAACTGTGGCGCGGCCTGGGCAGGTTTAAGATTGGCGCAGAGCACGATGGCAACAAGCATGACTGCGGGCAGTAGGCGGCGTCGGGACATGGGCGACAAGGCTCCTACATGTGGCCAATGGTGCGACCTGTATCCTACGTGATACTCAGGAACGGCGTCAAACGGAGCCGCCATTTGTCCTACAATGCCGGGGCAAGCTGTTCCGATGGGTCGGCGGCGTCACTTGGCGCATCAACCCGCCGTTGCCCTTGACCACCCGGTTTGGCGGCTGGCGCGGGACTCCGAATGGTGAAGGCCGAGACGATGCCGCCCAGGCCGCTCAAAGCCGCACAGATCAGCATCGCACGGTGAAAAGCCAAGGTATACGCTTCGGCAATCACACGTGCTGCCTCGGGCGGCATCCTGGCGGGGTCATGTGCACCGGTCAGATCGCGAGCAGCCTCCTGCAGGGCGGGACGTGCAGCCGCGGGCACGCTCCCCGCCCGTGACACAAGCGCATTGGTAAATGTTAGCGCGACAATGGCACCAAGGCCGGCCACAGCCAGCAAGCCGGCGACACGCGAAACGACATTGTTAATGGCTGATGCAATGCCAGCATTATGCGCGGGCACTGCAGCCATCACCGCCGTGGTCAGCGGGGCCACCGTTATAACCAGGCCGACACCGGTTGTGACCGCCGCCGGCAGCAGCACGACCCAAAAACCACTATCGGGTTGCAGCCGCAACAAAAGTAAGAAACCGGCGGCACAAATCACGGGGCCAATTGTCATGAAAAGGCGTGGCCCAAATCTGCCCGCCTGCTTACCTACGACGGCCGATAAGCTCATCATAATCAAGGTCACGGGCAAGAGTGCGAGGCCGGCACGGAGCGCCGAGTAGCCGGCGACATTCTGCAAATACAGAATCACAAAAAAGGACATGCCCGACAAGGCTGTGTAGATGCCGAGCGTTGCCAGATTCGCGCCGCTAAAGGTGGCCGAGCGGAAAAGCACCAACGGCACCATTGGGTGAGACACGCGCATCTCGACCGCCACAAAAAGCAGCAGTGCAAGCACACCGCCGATCAACCCTCCAAGCACAAGTGGTGAGCGCCAGCCAGCGACGGGTCCCTGGATCAACCCATAGGTAACACCGCCTAGTGTCAGGCAAATGAGGAGCGCACCCACCCAATCCAGCCGGCCAGTCGCCGTCTCATCGCGAGTCTCCGGCACATAACGCCACAGCAAGGCTACCGTTACCACAATCAGCGGCACATTAATAAAGAAAACCCAGCGCCATGAGACCGTATCGACCAACCATCCCCCAAGCAATGGACCGAGCAGACTCGTGACGCCGGACCACCCAGCCCAACTGCCAATGGCTTTCCCACGCTCCTCACCCACTGGATAAACCGCCGTAATGATCGCCAGCGCGCCGGGCACTAACAGCGCGCCAGCGACGCCTTGGCCCATGCGTGCCACGATTAGCCAACTCGTCGTCGGCGCCACGCCACAAGCGACCGAGGCCACGCCAAATATGACCAGCCCGAGTACCATGAGCCGGCGCCGGCCATAACGATCCCCCAGCGCGCCACCCATGATCAACAACGCGGCCAGTGTGACCAGATATCCGTCAACGATCCATTGCAAGCCCGACAGTCCCGCGTGCAGGTTGCGATCAATGGCGGGCAGAGCCACGTTCACCACGGTACCATCCAGGAACACGATGCCCGAAGCCAGCACCATCGTGATCAGGGTCCAACGCTTGGTTAGAGGCGGGGTTATCGTGTTGCACCCGTCGGCGGCCTTGCTGCCGCCACCACCCGGCGCAGCGCAGGAGCAGACACTAGGAGGACAGCCGTCAGTAGAATTGCGCCCAGCGTAATCGCGCGGGGACCACCGGCGGCGTTGCCCAGATGCTCCGTCAAGGACTGGACACCAAGCAGGCGCAACGGCCAGTCGAATACACGCGGCCATGTACTCATCTGGTCGGACCCCAGCGCATTGGCAACCTCCGCGATGCCCAGCGCGCCGAGGCTCGGGATGCCAATCAAGGTAATTGCATACAGACTAAGCACACGGCCACGCAGCTCCCCCGGCACATCAAGCTGCAGCATGGTTGCGATCATCGTCCCAAAAATGCTCACCGCAATGCCAACGATTGCCAGCAGTACCAGTCCAGGAATAAACTGCGGGCTCAGTGCGAAGGCCGCCAGCGCTACGCAGGTGGTCAAGCCCGATGCCAATAACACCAACCCCTGGCGTTTGATCTCACGAATCGAGGACATGATGAAAGCCCCGATCAAAGCACCCGCACCGCCGGCCGACAACAAGGCACCATATCCACCCGGTCCAGCATGCCACACATCATCGGCAAAGATCGGCAACAACTGCTGATATGAGCGGCCAAAGAGCGAGGCCGTAATCGACAAAAGCAAGAGGCCAAGTAGCAGTTTATGCTGCCAGACGTAGCGAAAGCCACCAAATAAGGCATTGGCAAGCGAAGTGGACCTGCGTGGATTTGTCGGCACATCGCGCATGGCGAATAATGCCCCAATCACCGCGAGAAAGCTGACGGCGTTGATCATGAACAGCCAGCCGGCCCCCACAAAATTGAGCAGCAAGCCCGCTATGGCCGGGCCGATGAGCGCGGCTCCGGTGTAGGTTGCCGAGTTGAGTGAAACCGCGTTCATTAAATCTTCACGCGGTACCAACTCGGGAATCAGGGCCTGGCGGGTCGGATTATCGAAGGCCAACAACAGGGCACCGCAGAAGGTGATCAGCAGAATATGCCATGGCCGCACCGTCCCGGTCCAGGTCAACACCCCTAGCAGCAGAGCAAGGAGCAGCGAGCTCGTTTGGGTCACGTACAGGAGTTTGACGCGATTAACGCGGTCAGCGATCGCACCCCCAATCGGCGGCACCAAGATCATCGGGATCGCAAAACTCAAGCCAAGGTAGCCCAGATAAATAGGACTGTTATTGGTCACCTTGTAAATCAACCAGTTCTGACCCACATTCTGCATCCAGGTGCCCATGTTCGACACCAACAACCCGGCCCAAATCAGGGTGAAGTTTCGATGATGGAGCGCAGGATAGCGGCTCCGTGTCGTGGTGGTTGATACCACGCATACTCCTTTAATGAGGTACCGGCGCACTTAACTGTACGCCGTACGGGTTAGTATACTCCAATCTGATTTACCATCCAGGGCGCGTAGCTTGCCGGTACAACTGTGTTGTGTGGCTTTTTTGGCGTTCATGGGTTAGGCTACGAATAATGTATACAGCCGTTATTTTGACTATTTTACAGGTGATTTTTCTTGAGGGCATTTTATCCGTCGACAATGCTGCGGTGGTCGGTACGCTGGTCATGCCACTACCGAATAACAGGCCGGTGCCCTGGCCCTCGGCGCTCCACCGTTTCGGATCACACGTTAACCGCCTACTCGGGCCACAACGCACGGCGGCCTTGAAAGTCGGGCTCCTCGGAGCTTACCTAGGCCGGGCCTTCATGTTGGCCGCGGCCACGATCGTGATCAGACAACCGGTGCTACGCGTGCTCGGCGGGCTGTACTTGCTCTTCCTGGCGATCGATTACCTCGGCACCTGGGGCGCGCAGCAGACCGTGGATGCATACAGGGTACGACGCAGGCGGCGCACGAGCTTCTGGGGCGTAGTCTTGACCGTTGAGCTTGTTGACCTGGCCTTCAGCCTCGATAATGTCGTCGCGGTCGTTTCGTTGTCCCAGGAATATTGGGTGGTGCTAACCGGCGTCGCGATTGGTATTGTCCTCATGCGTTTTGCAGCCGGCCTCTTTAGTCGCCTGATCGCCTGGGAGCCACACCTTGCCATCGCCGGCTACATCTTAATCGCCGCAATCAGCATCGAACTACTACTGAATGAGTTTTGGAACATTCATCTAGTACCGCTCCATGTTATCGATGTGACCATCACTGCTGACATCCAGCAGTTTGCCTTGTCGCTCCTGATCCTGGCGGCAACCCTCGCGTGTACCCGCTTACCCTGGCTTGCTCCGCTCGGCGTGA
>JBBRHB010000294.1:0-6423 GCA_038223355.1 Chloroflexales bacterium | reverse complement strand
TAATAACGCTCCTGCTCCACTTCCTCCTACACCGACAGCCCCTCCGGCGGTTAGACCGGTGCTACGTCCGTTGCCATCACGCTGGCTTGGTCATGGTGCACTGGCGGCGGTGCTGATAGCCGCAATTGCTAGTAGTGGTTTTACTGGCCTTGTCCGTCGCCTTGATTGGCCGCAGGCTACTCCAGTTGCTGGTGAGATCAACGAACAGACCCTAGCTCAAGCTGTGATGGTTCCGCATCCGCTCGTGTTTACGCAAGGTGCCGCTGCGCTCAAGACAGGCGCGGGAATCGATCAGGCTAAGCCGCGTAAGCTTGCGCCCGTACTGCGCAGCACGACCGTCCCGCCGGTTGCGCCGCCGGTCGCGCAGCCGACCGTCGCTTTGACGAGCGTTGCTCTTGCCGGACAAGTTATCGACGATAAAACCAATCTCCGAAGTGGTCCTAGCACCGCTTTCGATAAAGTGGTCAAGCTCAATCACAATGATGTGGTCAAGTTGCTAAGCCGCCATGGCAACTGGTTCAGCGTGGCAACAGCGGATGGCACGCAAGGCTGGATCGAGCAAAGCTTGCTCACGCTTGCTCCGGGTGCTGCCGAACTGATCGCGGATGCTATTAGCATTCCGACGACTGCGCCGCAGCCCATGGCAACGAAAGCCCCCATTCCTGCCAACGTGGCCGATACACCCACGACGGTCGCGACCACGGCGCCCACCGCTCGGCCGAAGCCTGCTCCTACACCTGAGCCTGCCCCGCAAATCGTACGCGCCGCGCGTGTGGCAACCTGGGTCTGGCCGACATCCGGCGATATTACGTCACCCTTTGGCTACCGTGACTTCGAAGTAGGTGGTAGTAGCTTCCATAATGGCATCGATATCTCCAACAGCCGTTGGACGCCTATCGTGGCAGCCCGCAGTGGCACGGTGATAGAGGCCGGCTGGTGTAGCGGCTATGGCTACTGTGTGATTATGGATAATGGCGGTGGCTATACGACCGAATATGGCCATATGGCCTCGAGTCCCGTTGTTTATGCTGGGCAAGAGTTGCGTGCTGGACAGTCGATTGGCTATATGGGCAGCACCTATGATGCGGCGGGTGGCGGCTACTCGACCGGCGTGCATCTTCATTTCACGATCAAAATTAATGGTCGGGCAGTTGATCCTCTGCGCTTCCTACCGTAGCGTTTTACGCATGCCGTAGACGTCTTCCTGAATCCAGTGGATTTGACCGTGCTGGTCGGTATATGACCATACATCTACCCGTTGCCCAAAGATCTGGAAGCCTTCGCGCTCATATAACCGCCGGGCGGAGCGATTCGTCTTTTCTACAGCCAGTTGAAGCTGAACATAACCGTGTTGCCTAGCGAGCGCCTGGGCAGCACGGATCAACTCGGTACCGATGCCGAGGGCTTGCAACGGCTCAAAGACGCGTAACGCATACAGGTAAGCATATTCAAACGGCGTCACATCTAGCCACACCTGGCCAACCGGAAAGCTCCGTACATCGGCGACCAGCATTAATCGCTGACCGGCCTGATGATCGAGCCACGTGCGCCGGTAGAGATCGCGAAAGTGGGCATAGCTCCCAAACCATTCGAGCTTGGCTAGGTCACTTTGCTGCGCGGCGCGAATCACGACCGGCAACGCAAGTGTAGTTTGGATATGGAGCTGTTCCAGCAGCCGGGCCGTCGTGACACTATGAATTGTCATATATCAAATTCCAGCCGCTATTGCTACGAACTCGTATGCTGGTAATGGACAATGCGCAAAAAACTATCGGCTTTAAGAGAAGCACCGCCGACCAGCGCGCCGTCGATGTCAGCCTGACTCATCAATACATCAATATTGTCAGGCTTGACCGATCCACCATATAAGATCCGCACTTCATTCGCAGTATCCGTGCCATAATGTACGCGCAATGCTTCCCGAATGGCCGCATGCATCTGTTGTGCATCGACCGGTGACGCCGTCAACCCCGTGCCAATCGCCCAGACGGGCTCATAGGCCAGCACGATCGCGGCTACCTGTTCGCCGGCCAAATCGCCGAGCCCGGCTCGTAGTTGCCCTAACACGATCGTCTCTGCCTGGCCAGCCTCGCGCTCGGCTTTGGTCTCGCCAACGCACAAGATCGGTATCAGACCATGCTCGAGCGCCGAACGTGTTTTACGGGCGATCAACGTATCCTCTTCGCCGAAAAGCTGCCGCCGCTCACTATGACCGACGATCACATAGCGACAGTTCAATTCGAGCAACATCACCGGCGAGATCTCGCCGGTAAAGGCACCGCTGTCGGCCGGGTACATATTCTGCGCGCCAAGCCGTATTGCGCTCTCGCTGAGTAGCGGCGCAAGCGCGTGCAGGTTCGTAAAGGGCGGACATACGACCACCTCACGATCCTCGACCGTCTCCAGGGTATCGAGCAGGCTCTTAACCAGTTCAACTGCCTCGGCCACGGTCATGTACATCTTCCAGTTTCCGGCCAGCAAGGGCGTACGCATACAATGCTCCTATCAGCTACGAACTATTATAGACTTAAAGATAAACGAGCTAGACCCTTGCAGGGTCTAGCTCGTTGCTTCGCGCAACGCGCAGGTTTACAACTCGTCGGTGGGCTCGGCGTCCAACATGGCATCATAATCGATGTCGGGCACGTCGGCATAGTTGCCGTCGTCACCTTCCACGCGCCGCATCGATAAGCCGATCCGCTTGCGCGCCGGGTCGATGCGAATGATGCGTACCGGCACGGTATCGCCTTCGTTCACCAGATCGCGCGGGTGCTGAATACGACCGTCACCCATTTCCGAGACGTGGATCAAGCCCTCGACGCCATCCTCTAGCCGGGCAAAGGCCCCGAAGGAAGCCAGTTGAGTAATGGTCGCATCGACCAGTTGACCCAATTGGTAGCGGCCGTTGATCGTCGACCAGGGCTCGTCCTGCGTGCGCTTGATCGACAGTGCAATCCGCTTGCGATCATTGTCAATGTTGAGCACATAGACCTGGGTCTTGTCGCCGACCTTGAGGATCTCGGCGGGATGCTTGACCCGGCTCCACGAAAGCTCGCTCAGGTGGACCAAGCCGTCGGCACCACCGATGTCCACGAAGGCACCGAAGTCGGTGATCGAGGTGACGGTGCCGGTGCGTACATCGCCTTCTTTCAGGTTCTCGATGATCTCGTCCTTGCGGGCTTCGCGCACTTCTTGTGCGGCCTGGCGCTCGGAAAGGATCAAGCGATTACGGTTGCGGTTGATCTCAATGATCTTAAGCGTCAGCTTGCCGCCGACCAACTTGGCCATATCCGACTGCTTTTGAGCGTCGGGGCCACGGCTAATGCCACTAACCTGCGAGGCAGGAACGAAGCCGCGCACGCCGTCGAGATCGACCAACAATCCGCCTTTGTTGTAGTTGCGGACGGCAGCCTGGATCACGTCGCCGCTCTCGAACTGTTGTTGCAGCCGGCGCCATGACTTCTCTTGGCGGGCCTTGTCCAACGACAACACGGCGCGACCTTCTTTGTCTTCGGACTGCAGCACGAAGACTAAAATTTCATCGCCGACCCGTAGTTCGGTGCGCTCTTCGGGTGAGAAGGATGTCATTTCCCGGGCGGGAACGACACCTTCGCTCTTGGAGCCGATGTCAACCAGGATTTCATCGCGGCTGACGTGCATGATCACGCCATCGAGCGTGTCGCCGTACTGCAGGTTATAGTAGTTGTTGGTGGGGTTGTCGAGGAAAGCCTCCATCAACGCCCGGTCATCCTGCGGCTCGGCGGCGGGTGCGGCTGATGCGACAGCAGCGTCCGATGCGCCAGGCGTCGCAAGTAGTTGTTCTTCCATTAAATGTGTGCGTCATTTAAGAATAAATTGACCGCTGCTGGGGACAGCTTGGCCTACAGAGTATTATAGCCCGCCGTAGACGATTATGCAAACTTAACCAATGGCTCGCAATCTCCTTGTACTGGTCTGCTACAATCTATTCAGCCTCCAGCTAGAGTTCGGCTGCAAGAGGTGTTCAGATTGTCTGGCCCAGTGAAAGGAGCCAACAGATGTCTCAATCCAATCCTCTCGTACGGATGCTGGCGATGCTGGCCGTAGTGTGTGTGGTGTTGGCGGCCTGCGGTGGCCCGACGACACCAACGAGCACCGGCGCGACCCCTGCTCCTGCAGCCTCGGCTGCCGGGACGACGGCCGCAGGAGCAGCAACAGAAGCACCGGCTGCAACAATGGCAGCTGCCACGACCGTAGGCGCCGCGACCTCAGCGGCGATGACCTCAGCCGCGACGACCTCCGCGGCCGCTACATCAGCAGTTGCCGTCAGCCCGCAGCAAACCCTGCTCTTCTCGGGCGACCTTTCCGACCAGATCTCGCTCGATCCGGCCGTCGCCTATGAGTTTGGTGGTATCCAGGTCGTGGGGCAGACCTATGAGACGCTGCTCAGCCCTGATCCGGGCAATCCTGTCCTTAAGCCACTGCTGGCCAAGAAATGGGAAACCAAGGACAGCGGCGATATGTGGACGGTTACCTTTACCCTGGACGAAAAGGCGAAGTTCGCGAGTGGTCGCCAGGTAACGGCCGACGATGTCGTTTATTCGTGGAGCCGCGCGCTCGACCTTAACAAGTCACCCGCCTTCCTCTTCAGCGATATCTCGAAGCTCAAGAAAGAGAATATCAAGGCTGTGGACCCGCAGACGGTCGAGGTCAAGCTGCCGAAGACGGCCAGCCCGACGGTGTTCCTGGCGATCTGTAGCTTTACGCTCGCCGCGGTTGTGGACAAGCAGGTTGTACAAGCAAACGCCGGTAGCGACATGGGCTCTACCTGGCTCAACGACCACTCGGCCGGCAGCGGACCCTATGTGCTTGACCGCTGGGAACGCAGCTCCCAGGTGACACTCAACGCCAATCCCACCTACTGGGGCAAGGCTCCCGCGCTCAAGCGTGTCATCATGCGAAACGTCACCGAGCTGTCGAACCTCCAGTCGGCGATTGAGACCGGTGATGCCGATATTGTGCAGGATCTTGGCTCTGAGCAGGTCAAAGCGCTGGCGAATAATCCCGATGCCAAGGTCGTCAAGGCCGACTCGACCCTGCTGGTCTACATCGGTTTGAACGCCAAGTTCCCACCGCTGGATAAGCCCGAGGTGCGCGAAGCGATCCGCTATGCGATCAACTACGACGAAATCGTGAACAATCTGCTCGGTGGGAACGGCAAGCTGGTACAGGAGATCATCCCGAACGGCCTCTTTGGCCATACCGGCGAAACACCCTTTAAGCAGGATACCGCCAAGGCCAAGGATATGCTGACCAAAGCCGGCGTTGCCGCAGGGACGCAGATCGAGTTGCTAATCCCGGCGGGACCGGCTCCGGGTGGTATCGACTGGAGTATCCTCGCGGCCAAGGTCCAGGACGATCTTCAGAAGATCGGGCTCAAAATCAATATCAAGCAGATCCAGCAGTCTGAGCTACTCAATACCTATCGCGCCCAGAAGGGCCAGATGGTGATGATCAACTGGGGGCCAGACTTCCCAGATCCCGACGGCAATGCGACGCCCTTCACCAGCTATGCAGCTAAATCCATCGCCTGGCGTAATGCTTGGGACGCGCCTGATATTGCGAAGTTAGCCCAGGATGCTGCGGTGGAACAGGACAACACCAAGCGCGCCGCGCTCTACAAGCAACTCACCGAGCGCGTCCTCCACGAAGGTCCTTACGTTATCCTTTACCAACCGACACGTGCCTTCGGTGTCCGCAAGAACGTGACGGGCTTCACCTACGATCCGCCCGATACCCCGTCGATCTCGTTCTGGCTGATTAACAAAAAGTAGAAGGAAGCGACGGGAGGATGGCACGCTTTCTGATCCGCCGCCTTGTGGGCCTAGTGCTGGTGCTGGCAGGTGTCTCGGTCATTACTTTCGCCCTGACGCAGGTAGTGCCGATCGATCCTGCCCTCGCCGCGCTGGGCCAGAATGCGCGCGAGGATCAGATCCAGGCCTTTCGCCACGAATACGGGCTGGACCGGCCGCCCTTGGAGCAGTACATCTCCTATGCCGGGCGGCTGCTGCACGGCAACTTTGGCACGTCGATTCGTACCCGCCGCCCCGTGGCCAACGACTTGCGCGACTACCTGCCGGCAACGATCGAGCTGTCGCTGGCCGCTATGAGTGTCTCGCTGCTGCTCGGTATCTCGCTGGGCATCGTGGCGGCGGTACGGCGCAACGGCTGGGTTGACGGGCTGGCACGGATTTTCGCACTCGTCGGCGGCTCGATCCCGATCTTTTTCCTGGGCCTGCTGGTACTCGCGCTCTTTTATACCAAGCTGCGTTGGCTACCGGGACCTGGTCGGCTCGATCCCTATCTCACGCCGCCACCGCGCGTCACCGGCATGTATACGCTGGATAGCCTGCTGGCCCGCGATTCGAAGGCCTTCAACAGCAG
>JBBRHB010000293.1:0-6429 GCA_038223355.1 Chloroflexales bacterium | reverse complement strand
GAGAGATCCTTTTATGGTACGTACATTTTTCGCGCGGGAAGAAGGCCAGGGTCTGGTCGAGTACGCCTTGATCCTGGTGCTGATTGCCATTGTCGTGATTGCTATCTTGACCGTGTTGGGGAGGAAGGTCTCGACGGTCTTCTCAGCCGTCAACTCCGGTCTCAAGTAAGTACACCCGCAAGTACATGCCATGCCTTGGACGGCTGTGCTAGAATAAGTAGCTGAACGCTCCGCTTAAGTGGTTGGCTGCATGGCATCTCCCACACCGCCCAGACTCTCGTGGTTCCAGCGCCTCCGGCGCCTACTGCACCGGCAGCCCGGTGATGTCATTATGGCCAACGTTGGACAGGGTGCCAGCGACGTCATCGTTGGCAAGAATATCCTCAAGATCGGTACACTAGTCATTCCCGCTTTGCCGGTCGTGATTGCACTCATCGTCGTGCTGGCGTCAGGCGCCACGGCTTTGTGGCTCTCCCTGGTCCCGGCTACGATGTCCGACCCCTTCAACGTTGCGATCGCCGGCTTCAGCATGATCGACAGCCAGGGCCGCGAGCATGCCGCAAATGCTGACAGCGCCACGATCAGCAAGACGTTGTTCACGACGGTGCAGGACGAGTTGCGCCAACTCCCGCCCGACTACAAAGCGCTTGTCTGGCACGATAGCATGAGCTTTCTCCAGAAGCGCAGCACAATCGGCGTCATTATGAGCGAACCTGCCGCCGACCTGTCCGCCCGCGCCTGTGCCAAAGCCCGCTCGCTGGGTGCCGACATGATCGTCTATGGTGTGCTGGATGAGCGCACCAATCCGGCGCTGTTGCGTTTGGCGTTCTGCTTTCAGAACAAAACGCGTTCGCGTGACATTGGTAGCCTGGATGAACTCCAGCAGGCCGATCGTTTGGGCAGTCCCCTACAGCTTGACCTGCCGATAAGCGATGTGGCGAGCACTGCCAATCCTACCCTGCGTGTTCGTACCGCGGTGGCGGCCAAGCTCGTCGTTGGGCTGCGCTATGAGTTGGGAGCAGGCGTTAACTTCCAGGCCAGTATTAACCGTGCGTTAGCGGTCTTCAACCAGGCACTGGACTTCCTGAACAAGGAGGATGGGAGCGCAACGCGTGAGAATGGCGGTGACGTCGTGCAATATTTTATTGGACGCGAACAGTTCCTGCTCTTTCAGGATCAGGCGACCCCGCCTGCGAGCAAGCCGGAGCATCTGGCGGCGGCCCGCGTGGCGCTCCAGCATGCCATCGAACTTAATCCACACTTCTCGCGTGCGTTTACCGCGCTGGCGGGCGTCGATTTCCAACAGCTTCAGCAGTTGATCCAGCAGCCGCAACGCCCTGAGCAGCTCATTACCGACACTACGACCCATATGAACCGCACATACCAGTCAGCCATCACAACTGCGCACGCGTCGGGCGATACGTCGGCCGAAGCCGAGGCACATCTTGCGCTGGCCCTCGGCTATTGGCTGCAAGCTAATGGTGCTATCTTACGCCAACCGCCCGACAGTGTGGCGGCGGAGGCAGCCTTGCAGCAGGCCGACCAGGAGCGTGCAGTCGGATCTGCGCTGACCCAGCCCGCACAGATCCGGCTACGCGGTTTTGGGGCCATGATCCAGGGCGTTATTGCGAACCGGCGAGCCGAGTTGTCGGCACAAAAAGGTGATGTGGCGGCGAGCCGCGCCTCGTTCCAGCAGGCGCATGCTGCTTATGAGCAGTGCATCGCGGCAGGCCAGGATGATCCCGGTGATGAGTTCTTGAAGCAGCAAATAATTGCCACGACCTGTACACCCAATGCGCAGGTCGTGACTCAGTTGTTGCAAAAATTTCCACAATAGGGAGGGAGGTTATGCATGTACGAATGACGCTCAAGCCCATCTTTGGCTTGATGTTGTTGGCTCTGACCTTGGTCGCCTGTAGTGGCACGTCGGGTGGCGTGGATGTGGGTCTGCGGCCCCCGCCAACGGCTGTGCCAACCCAACCACAGGTCGTTGTGGCTGTGGTGCCAACGCCTGTTCCCGCCAAACCCGCATCCACGCCGACCCTACAGTCAATTACCGTCAATACCATCCCGGGCACACCAACCGCTGCCGCACCACAGCCAACTCTGCAGCCTATTGTTGTCAATACGATCCCCGAAGATGGCAATACCTTCGAAGACGAACTGCCGTTTCAGACTTCGGCCAATGATCCAGCAGTGGGACCGGCCAGCGGCGACGGCATCGCGAACGTCACCTTCCAGTTTTTTGGTCCCGACGGCCAAGCCGTGTTCTCGCATGTTGAGTCAAATGTGGTCTACTGTGCGTTTGGTGGTGGCGATGGTGGTCAGCCGTGCGCTAGTTGGGCCTTCTCCGAGCACAAGAACCAGTGGCCGAACGGCAAACCTGCCCAAAGCGGTCCGCACCGGCTAGTTGTGACGGTTCGGGATGTGCACGGTCGGATAACGAGGCAGCAGCGCAGAATGGTACTCCAACTCAAATCCGGCTGAGCGCCGCTCTTCAGGCCGGCGTATCAGACGAGCCGAAGCGCTGGCGGGCCCACGCGATTGCGACATCACCTGCTTTGGCCACGACCTTGCCAACCGCCGGTGTGGCGAACAGGCCGGTCAACGCGCCCACGAGTTGCGGCACGTTGTCGAGCAGCCAGTTGCCGACTTGGGTGACGGTGCTGGCACTCGGCACTTCATCCTTGCCCAATTTAAGCAGCTCGCCCTGTAGCAATTGCAGTTGAAATTTCGCCATCATGGCGATGTTGGGGTCGAGGCCCGCGCTACTACCGGCCTGCAGTGCCGTCTGCACCTGCGCCAGCTTCTGCTCAATGATCTGCTGATCGTTCGCCTGTGGTGCGCCAAGTGTGTTCGTGATCGTCTGGCTGATCTGCTTGCCGACAGCGATGCCGCTGGCCCCCGCCCCAATATTGGCGACGATCACATCGCCGGCGACGTGTGCCGGTAATTTCTCCCACCAGGGTTGGTCGGGCTGTTCCCCTGCTTCTTGCGCCATCGCTGCTGCCTCTTCCTGCATATTCCACAAGATGCCATCGGGCGCTCGCATGTACAGCACGGGAATCGCCCAATCCAGATCATCTCCGCCGCTATAAATCGCCTTGCGTGCTTCAGCCAGCGCGGCATCAACCGGATAGCCGTCGCCAATACTCGCGTAAAAGCTTTGGCTGAAGGTGATTGCGCCTGTGTCGCCGATCGCTGCCTGCATTGCTATCACTGCCGGCATGCCTTGCTGAATGCACTGCTGTGCGACCCCCGCAAAAGCGTTGGTCGCAGCCGTTTGTGCGCCCTGGCAGGCATTGAGCACGACCAACCGGAGCGAGGTGTGATCATGCAGGAGCGTGCCCAGCACGCGCCCGCTCACCACACTGCCTTCCTGGGTGGTGCTGCCCATTATGAGCACCCCCTCCTGCTGGTCGGGCGCAAAAGTGCCATGACCGATGAAATGCAGCATGTGATAGCTGTTCTGCCGCAGTTGCTGTTGCAACGTCGGCAGATCCGCGCCGGGCAAGCGCTCAACCGTAATCAATTGCTGCTGCACCATGCCGGCCAATGCAGTATTAAGCTGCGACCACTCCCGCTCGACATTCAGTGGCGGATAATCGAGCGGGCTCGCGACTATCACCAGCAGACGCAGCGGCGGCTTGACCTCCAACGGCTGCACACGCTCGGGGAGTTCAAGGTAGCGCGTGACGGGTGTAAAGGTTGACAGACATAGGAACTGTTGCCGCACCGGGTCATACAGCTCTTCCCACGGTACGTTGGCCAAGCTAGGATCGTCTCCAATGCGCAACCGAATACGCAGTCCGGCAGCTTGGCGTTGTGCTTCATCAATGCTCCGCCGCAGACTGCTATGGACTTCCCCGGCGAAGATGGCGGCGAAAAGCTGGCCACCAATTTCGATGGCGTTGCTGCCAGTGCTTCCCGGCTCCAGAACAGGCATAGCCGGAAAGCTGTTGCTTGCCTGTCCCACCGGCGAGTTGATGACGCTCGCCCGCATCCCGCTGCTGACCGGCTCGATCAGTAGATCGAAGTCGAGGTAGTGCTGAACTATCATCATTGCTGCACCATTTGGATAAGCTTATGATAGCATGTATGGCATGACGGTGGCGAGCGCACGCCAAGCTAAGGGAGGACGCATGACCGGAAAAGTCGCGGCGGTGAGCAGCAGCGCAACCCATTCATTGATCAAGGGTAACCAGCCGGCGATCACGTTGCTGGCGGGGCTTGGTGTTGAGGGTGATGCGCATGCTGGGACGACCGTTCAGCATCGCTCGCGCGTCGCACAAAATCCACATCAGCCGAATCTTCGTCAGGTCCACCTCATCCATGCCGAACTTCACGACGAGCTACGCCGCTCCGGTTTCAATGTCTCGCCCGGTCAAATGGGTGAGAATATCACGACCGAGGGCATTGCGCTGCTTGACCTGCCGACCGGCACCCGGCTGCACCTTGGTGACGAGGCAATCATCGAAATCACCGGTCTACGCAACCCCTGTGCTCAACTCGAGAGCATTGAGGCCGGCCTCCTAGCGGCCGTACTCGCTCACGACGAGCAAGGCAACCTCATCCGCAAGGCCGGCGTCATGGCAGTCGTCGTCGCTGGCGGTACGATCCGCCCGCATGATGCGGCTACCATCGAGTTGCCCCCGGCACCACACTATCCTCTGCGGCCAGTCTGAGACCACCGCTTTAATTATTCTGCCACTCGAATCGACTTGATCGCTGGGTGTCTGCACAGCTCAAAACTCGTGGATAAGGATGTGCTGAGGGAAAACCAGGCTGACTAGAATTGTGTTCTCACGAGGAGGATAGCACCATGCAATTGGGTATGATCGGACTGGGTCGGATGGGAGCCAACATGGTCTTGCGCTTGCACAATGCAAAACATAGCTGCGTTGTGTATGACGTCAACCCGGATTCTGTAAGCAGGCTCCAGAGTCAAGGAGCCGATGGAGCTACCTCGCTGGCAGACTTTGTGCACAAGCTAGAGGCACCTCGTGCAGTATGGCTCATGTTGCCGGCTGCCATCGTTGATGGCATGCTTAACCAATTGCTACCGCTGCTGTCTGCCGGGGACATCGTTATTGATGGTGGCAATTCGTACTATCATGATGATATCCGGCGGGCGGCCATGCTGAAAAACCTGGGTATTCACTATGTCGATGTCGGTGTCAGCGGCGGCGTCTACGGGCTTGAGCGCGGCTACTGCCTTATGATTGGCGGCGAGGACGAGATTGTCACCCACCTTGATCCGATCTTTACCACACTAGCCCCTGGGATCGAGGCCGCACCACGCCTGCCAGGCCGGGCGGCTATGGCTGGAACGGCCGAACACGGCTATCTCCATTGCGGCCCCAACGGTGCTGGCCACTTCGTCAAGATGGTGCATAACGGCATCGAATATGGCATCATGGCAGCCTACGCCGAGGGCATCAATATCCTCAAGCATGCCGACATCGGCAAGCGCCCCCGGACGGTGGACGCCGAGACGACGCCGTTGCAAAATCCCGAGTACTACCAGTATGCGATCAACGTCAGTGATGTCACCGAGCTCTGGCGGCGCGGTAGTGTCATTAGTTCCTGGCTGCTGGACCTGACGGCCGGGGCGCTGATCGAGGACCAGGAACTCACGCGCTTTGCCGGGCACGTATCGGACTCGGGTGAAGGACGCTGGACCGTAACGGCGGCAATTGACGAGTCGGTACCGGCACCGGTCATTAGTGCCGCGCTCTATGCCCGCTTCAGTTCACGTGGCGAAGACGATTACGCCGATAAGTTGCTCTCAGCGATGCGCGAGGCCTTTGGCGGTCATGCCGAGAAGAGCGCCAAATAGCTGGCACTGCCGGTAATCGCTAAGAAGTCTTGTGTCTCGCAACGCGCCTGATCGTCAGCTACAATGCCGGCGATCAGGCGCATCCTTTCATGCGCCGTGTTTCGCGCTCGTAATTATCCCTCCATCTTGCGTTCAGACGGTAGTATCACGCAGCTCCTCGGCGGCAGTTTGTCGCGCCAGCCATACCTCACGTAGTTCCAGCACGGCGGTGACTACCATCAGGAGCAAGCCCGCGACCAGACTCACCGCGCCGCCCGTCGCGAGATTCCCGACGCCCATGCCGGCCACAAATACGACCGCCAATACCGTGACTAGAAAGCAGAGCAGCGCAAGGTACAGACAGGTACTGGCCGCCCACAGCGCGTGGATGCGATACCGAAACAGCTTAAGTTGCTGGCGTAGGCTCGCCTGCCGTAGCTCCGGCGTAGTCGGAGCGCGATATTCTGCGGTCAGGCCGCGCATCTGTAGTGCAATCGCGTTATATTTCGCCGTGTGATTGCCCAGCAGAATTGCCGTCGCTGTGACCAGTACGATCGGTGTCACCGCCGCGCTGATCAGCATCAACAGCGCGGGTTGTGTCCCTTGTCCCA
>JBBRHB010000292.1:0-6434 GCA_038223355.1 Chloroflexales bacterium | reverse complement strand
CCTTTGTGCGTCGCCACCTCTGGCCGGTCAGCCTTTCTTACCTGTCCCCGGTCAAGCCTGATGTTGTGGAAATTCCACGCGCCTTACTGACGCGTCTGACAGATACGCTTGCCTTTGCGGCATAATATGGACAAAACCTAGCTCAGTTTATGTGACAATACCCTTGCACGAAGGCACAGCTACACCGTGGAGGGCCATCGCCACTGTCCTCCCTTCTGCAGCGGTACACGGCCGCAGAGCTGTTTACCGTGCTGTTCAGTGGAGCGCTCAGCATCGCCGTCAACCCGGCTCTGGCCTTTGTGCTCGGCCTGCCTATTGCCTACGGCATCCAGCGCGGCTGGCTCCGATTGTAGCAGCGCCTCGGCGACAGCGATAGCCCGGTCGTAGCGGTTCGCGACCTTGTTGTACCGTTGGCGTACCCGCTCCGTCTCCGTCGGCACCGTCGTAATACTCCCGGATCATTTCAGCACCTGCTTAGCTCGTCATAAAACTACACACCAGGGTAATGACGATGGTTGCGAGTGGAAGCACGGACCAGCGGTTCCACTGCACAGCTGGCGGCAAGGCCGGTGCACGCTGGAGCAACTGGTCAATGCGTGCGTCGCTGACCGACAGGCCGCTGATCGCCAGGCCGGCCAGCGGCACGTCCTCATTGGCAGCGTGTGCCAACAACGTGAACAGGGCCCGCGCTAATGGTCGCTGACCTTGCTCCGCGATAACCGCACGATCGGCGGCCAGTTCGCGTTGGTACAGGGCATGCTGCCCCCCAGCCTCCAGCCACCAACACGTCTGGTCAAGGATCGTCCAGAGCAACGTGCGGAGAGGATCCCGGCGCTGGAGGTGATAGCGCTCGTGGCGCAGCACTGCCTCCACCTCCTCCTGCGCCAGGAGGTCGTACAGGGCGGTGGTAACGCAGACGCGGGGCCGGAGGAGTCCAGCACAGAAGGCTGTCGGAACAGTGCCGCGTACCAGATCGAAGCGCTCCTGGATTCCTAGCTGCCGTATGAGATCAGCCAGAGACTCTGGAAAATCCTGTGCTGGGACGCGATGCAGGCGATGCAGTGCCTGCCGTGTTCGCCACCATTGGACGCCACCCACGCCGACCCCCCCAGCGGTGAGGAGCAGGAGCAGCACGAGCGGCGCGCGGGCCATCGTGAGCACGTCCATGGGCAAGCCGCGGTCGTTACATAACCAGGGTGCGAAGGCACAGCGTACGCTCAGCAGGCGGAGTGGCATCGCCAACGTGCAGACGGCAATCCCGAGCGGCGGGAGCCAGAGGAGCAGACGTTTAGCCCACATCAGCAGACTCCTCAGCCAACAAGGACCGCAAGCTGGCCAGGTGAGCCGGGTCAGCGTGATCCAGTTCGCGCAGAAACTGCGCCAGCGCAACGTCACCAAAGTTGTGGAGTACGTCCTGCACCGCCTGCTGCGCGCGCTGCGCTACAAATTGACTCGGGGTGCCCGTCGCATGGTACACATAGGCCTTGCCCTGCCGGCGGGCCGTCAAAATGCCCTTTTCTCTCAAGCGGCTCATGATCGTCATGACGGTGGTATACGCGAGCGGCCGGGCGGGAGCGAGTTCGCCCAAAACGTCATGGACGGTCACGTCGCCGCGCCGCCAGATCACCTGCATGACCGTCGCTTCGAGCTCGCCGAGCAGCTGTTCCGGGCCAGCTGCCGCCCGTGGATCCTGCGCCATCAGCCCTCTGAATCTATGACTGTTACGACGATATTGTAGTAGCACGCTCGGCAGTACGCAAGTGCCCATCTTTATGCACGCATTGATGATGGCCTGCTCCGTGTGCTGATCCCGGCGGCCAAGGGTAGACTCACGCATTCGGTAAACACGGGATCAACCGTAGGGGTCTTGACACGTCCCAGTTTATATACTACGATACTGTAGTATTACTACGCTTGTGTAGTATGTTGCGCTCGTCGCGCGGAGTGTCAATCACCAGCATGGTTGTAAGGCTCCCGTTCATCGTCCGCACTCCCGGCAGTCGTGCCCGGTCGACCGGCGCTCCTGCTTGTGTTGCTTGTGGCCTGTCAAGATGACAGCCTCGCTCCCGACTCTGCCACGCGTCCAGAGAAACGGACCGTACGCCTGGCCGTCGATGTGACGAATGATGCTTGCCGTCTTGTGGATGCTCCCGCAGGCGCAGGATGCAGCTGGAACACCTCGGTAACATGTGTGGCGTAGCAGTCCGCTCTTCGTTGGACAAGGAACATAAAGATGGCGTATCTCCTATCGCTGCTACCGGTCCTGGCGTGTCCGGTTGGTATGGGCGTGATGATGTGGATGATGATGCGCCCCGACGGCAAGGCGGCAGCGCGTCCCGCAGACCACCTGGACAGCGAGCACACCGCCGGAGTCACTGGCCGCCCGCTATCGTGCCGGATGGGGCTCTGTCTTAACTGGAATGTCGTCATGGGACTGGCCATGGTCGGCGTCGGCCTCTGGCTCGTCGTGCCGCAGTACGCGAGAGTGGCACTCCCCGTCTTCTTCCTGCTGGCCTGTCCCATCTCCATGCTGCTCATGCTGCCGGGCATGCGCGCCGGACAAGCTGCCCAGGTTCTCAACCAGCCTCCTTACGAGGGGCGCGCCGATCCCGCGCGCGTCGCTGCGTTACGGGCACAGCAGGCGACCATCGTACACGAACTGGCTCAACTCGACGCGTGCGACAACGACCTCCCTGCGCCACAACTGAGTCCGCCTCACCTGGCGCGCTCACTCACGGAGTAACGGTGATGCGCGCCGACGGGCTGACGTGGAAAGGCTGGCTGATCGCGGGAGCCATGAGCCTGCTCGTGGTGGTTCTCGTCGTGGGCCGGAGCCAGGCGCTGCGTCGACCGCCAGCGTTCCCACTGCGGGATTACGGGGTCGCGCCCGCCTTTCAGCTCACTGACGACCTGGAGCGGCCGGTCAACTCCAACGATCTCCGTGGCAAGGTCGTCGTGGCGAACTTTGTATACACACACTGCACGGAAATCTGCCCGCTGCTGTCGAGCCAGATGCAGGCGCTGCAAGAGCAGTTGCAGAGTGCCCGGTTGTTAGGCACCGATGTGCAGTTGCTGTCGTTCACGGTTGATCCTGCGCGCGATACGACGGCGGTCCTGCGTGCATATGCGGCACAACACCATGCCGATCCGGTGGCCTGGCGCTTCTTGACGGGACCGGAGCAGACGGTCGTGCCGTTAATCGTCGAGGGGTTTCATCTGGGTGTCACGGCCTTGCCACCCCCGACCCCGAGCATGGCTGCGGGCGACATGTCTGCGCATGACCATGGATCCTATGAAGTGATGCATAGTGGCCGGTTTGTGGTGATCGACCGGCAGGGTCATATTCAGGCCTACATTGATGGTCGTGACTTTGATCGTGCGCGGATGCTCCAAACGCTCAAGCAACTGGCGGCGAAGTGACGGGCCCGCCGGCCAGTATCCCGGTGGATCGGCATGGCATACTCGCGCGACAACATATCGGGCCCATGAGCGGCCGGCAGTTTGAGAGCTTCGTAGCAACCGGAAAGGGTAGCTGATGAAATACGGTAGCGCTGGCAACATCCCTGTCCCACTCGCTCAGGTATCCGCTATGGCAGCGGTGACACCTGCTGAAGCTGACTTCTACGGCCTGCTCCACGTCGAGCCGCACGCGAATGCTGACGACATTACCGAGGCGTATCAGCGCGAGCTGGTCCTCTACGATCCCTCCCAGGCGCGGAGCTTCGGGGACAACGATTTTGCAACCCAGGCGGAGGAGCGACGGGCCGAGATTGAGCAGGCGTATGCGGTGCTGCGCGACCGGCAACGCCGCATTGCGTATGACCAACAGCGCGGCGTCGTCGGGAATGTCATGACCGACCGGCGCGGCATTTCCCGTCCCGACGTACTACGGACGATTGGGGGAGTGTGCATCGGGTTACTCATCCTGGCAGGCGTCTGGTCGGCGACCGCACGTACGGCGCCAGCCGGCCCGGCAGTGGTCGAGGTCAACCAGCCGGCACGGCCCTTCGTGCTCCGCACGCTGGATGGTGGACACTTCGATCTCGCGGCCTATCGCGGGAAGGTGGTACTCGTCAATTTCTGGGGTACCTGGTGCGAACCGTGCAAACAGGAAACGCCGGCGCTCGCCCTCGCTGACCATCATCTCCGGGCACAGGGGCTGGTGATTGTGGGCATTGATCTCTTCGACGGGGAACGGTCGCAGGGCTTCAGCGAGCAGGACGTCCGCACCTTCGCCACCCGCTATGGTGCCAGCTACCCGATCGGGCTGGACGAGCGGGGCCAGGTCGCGCGTGACTATGCGATCTATCCTATTCCGGTTTCCTACATCATCGACCGTGCCGGCAACATACGCTTTATCCGTACCGGCGGTTTGACGACGGCGGATGTCGAAGCTCTGTTTCGACGAGTCGAATGATGTTCAGGGGCAGGGCGTCCAGACCGCGACGCTTGGGAGAACCTCCTCACGACCCACGGGCCTCGGCCGCCTAGGCTGTACCTTCCCGCAGGCAACATGACGGTTGACAGGCTCCACGGATACTACTACAATATTGTAGTAGTATAACTGGTGGTGTTGGCCGCCGTACACCAGAAAGGCGTAGGTATGACCCGTACTCCGTCTGAGCATGTCACGCGCCAGCGGCGCGCCGTCCACCAGCGGCGCCGCCCATGGCTGATCCCGCTCATCTTTGGCGGGTTTGTGCTGTTGGTGCTGGCTGCCCTGGTTTGGTCACGGGGGATGCAGACGACGCGTGCTCGAGTTCCTCAGCCCATTGCCACGCTGCATACGCAGGACTTCCACTCGCTGGTCTGGAGTGCGACGGAGCCCAACACCGTGTTCTTCGGCCATCACCAGGGGTTGCTCAAAAGTACGGATGGTGGCCACACCTGGCAACCGACCGCGCTCACGCAGGTCGATGCGATGACTCTTGCGAGCTCGCCGCAGGCACCCCAACGGATGTATGCAGCGGGACACGGTATCTTCCGCCGCTCGGAGGATGGCGGCGCGACGTGGACCGCGCCCCAGAGCCAGTTGCAGGGCGCCGATATTCACGGCTTCACGCAGAGCCCGGTTGATCCGAACTCCCTCTATGCGGTCGTCATGGGTCAGGGCCTGTTTAAGAGCACGGATGGCGGCACTGCCTGGACACTGCTGGCCGCCGACGCGCCCCCGGGAACCGCACTCGCGATGAGTGTTGACGGGCGCACGCTGTTCCTGGGAACGGCAACCGCGGTCCAGCAAAGCATGGACGGCGGCGCGACCTGGACACAGCACGGCACAGCCCTCCCGCCCAATGCGCAGGTGCTCGCTCTGGCGGTGCAACCCGGTACGGGGACGCTTTTCGCCGCAACGGCCGCGGGTCTCTACCGGCAGCTCGAGACGGGCAGCTGGACGCCGACCACGCTCCACAGCCCGATCCTGGCGGTGGCGATGAGTCCCCTCCAGCCGCAGACGGTGCTGGCTGTCAATGCGCAGGGCGAGGTGTACCGCAGCGGTGATGGTGGTGCGAGTTGGGGTGGAGGCACGCCATGACGATTGAATACTGTCCATCGATGATCCAGCGGATGGGGCCTATGGGGGAGGAGACAGCAGAATGAATGGAATGATGAATGGCAGCCTGATGGGCGGGATGATGCTGACGATGGCGCTTGGGACGCTGCTGATGGTCGTCCTGGTGGTCGTGGGCATCGTCGCGCTGGTGCGCACGACGGGTGTGGGAACATGGGTAGGACGTGACGATCCCGTTCGGATTCTCCAGGAGCGGTTCGCCCGCGGCGAGATCGACCACGAGGAATATCAGGAACGGCGCGCGACCTTGCAGCAACGCCATTAATGTAAGGAAGAGGAAGTAGATGGATACACCGGCTGCTCCGCCAGGACGCGGGATCACGCGTCGCGCACTGGCGCTCCTGGTTGGACTCTTGGCAGCCGTGCTCGTCGTGGGCCTTGTCCTTCCGTCCGGACGTGGCAGTGCTCTGGCCTCGACTATGGGCACGGGCAGCACGCTTGCGCTGGTGCTCGCGCTGGCCCTACCGGCCTACCTGGCGGGAGTCTTGAGTCTGCTGTCACCGTGTTGCCTGCCGATCATCCCGGCCTATTTTTCGTTCACCTTTGGTGCGCAGCGGGCACGGGTCGTCGCGATGTCTCTGGCCTTTTTTCTGGGTCTCGCGACGACGATGGTGGTCCTTGGCGCGACTTTCACGGCCCTTGGTACGCTGATCTTTCCCTATCGTTCTCTGGTGACGCGGCTGGGCGGGCTGATAATCGTCGGTTTCGGGCTTATGAGTCTGCTGGGGCTTGGCTTCAGCGGGCTGCAGGTGCGTGACCGGCCGGTCGCTACCTTTGCGGGCACGTATCTGTATGGCCTGACGTTTGCCTTTGGCTGGACCGCGTGTATCGGGCCGATCCTGGGTGCTATTCTGACGGCGCTCTC
>JBBRHB010000291.1:0-6448 GCA_038223355.1 Chloroflexales bacterium | reverse complement strand
GGTTCATAGGGAGGGACAACCATGGCGAGCATACCGCGGCGGGCTCCGTCTTGCGGATCGTGCCAGATCACCTGTCCATCCCCTTCGACCTCGACTACGGCTCGCGCACTCCGTTTGGCTGCATCCCGCAGATTAGCCTGTAACGAGCGACGGCGCACGTCGAGCTGCGCGATATAGCCAAGATCACGGAGTTGCTCCGCCACCATCAAGGTCTCGCCAAAAAGCCGGTCCTCGGCCATCACAATCAGCAGCGGAGCTGTCGCAGCACTCCGTGCTCCAGCCACAGCCGCCACACGCTCCAAACCATAGGCGAAGCCGACGGCAGGTATACTGCCGTTGCTCCCCAGTGCCGCCAGCAACTCATCATAGCGCCCACCGCCACATAACTGCAGTCCATCCGCTGCGGCAATCTCGAAGATCATGCCGGTATAGTAGTGCAAACCTCGACTCATACCTAGATCGATGGTGAGACGCTCAGACGGGATACCACGTGCTACCAAATCTCCTAAAATGGTTTCAAGTTCGATCAGCGGAGTGGATGACAGGCCTGCGGTTCGCAGGAGCTCGGCTGCGATGGCTAAAGCGGCCGTGGGCGTACCGTGGGCGGAGGCAAGGCGTAGCAGGAGATCGAGCGCGCGCTCAAGACCGCCCTGCGTATCAGTTCGCCGCAGCTTGCGCACTAGTCGTGCCACAATGGCCTCCGGCGTCCGCGTACTGTTGTTGATCGGTAAACCGACAGCACGGAGCATCGTAAGCAAGAGGGCTTGCAACTGCTCGTCACTAAGCAGCTCCATCGGACCGAGCTCAAAAAGATCGTCGCTATCTGGCAGGAATTCAGTGCGTAAGCCCGCCGGCCCTTCGCGGCGTAAGCGTTCCAGACTCCATAACAAGCGGCTGACGGTGCGCTCGGCCAGCCCGAGGCCGGCCAACAAGGAACGAGCAACCCCAACATGGCCAATCGTTAGCTGCCAATGCTCTACACCCGCGCGGTCAAGGCCGGCGCAAGCCAAGGCCAGCACTTCAGCGTCGGCGTGCGGCGTCTGGCCACCGATCAACTCAACACCCACTTGGGTAAATTGGCGATAGGTACCACGTTGCGGCCGCTCGTAGCGAAAGACAGGACCGGCATAGCGTAGCCGAACCGGTAAGGGTTCGGCCTGGAGCGCACGGAGGTAGGCCCTGAGCACTGAGGCAGTCCACTCGGGCCGTAAGGCCAATGCGCGGCCATGATGGACGAAGTCATAGAGCTTGCCGGCTAATTCCTCGCCGGCTTTGCGGAAGTATAACTCCCGCTGCTCCAAGAGGGGCAGATCGATGGCTTGATAGCCCCAGCTCTTGAGTATATCGTCAAGCAGGCTACGGATAGCGGCGAGTTGGGCATGTTCAAGCGGCAAGACGTCGCGCGTGCCACGTACGGGTTGCCAGGGCGAGCGTTCAATCATCGCCGCGCATTGTAGCATACTGTGTTCGGCTACCCTGAGCGGACAGGGCGCATGGGGACCTTCGCCAGGAGGTAGCGTGATATACTGCTGCCATGCTTGACCGACTCAATGTCACCTTCTTTATGAAGCCCGGCTGCCACCTATGCGAGGAGGTCGCCGATACCCTCGATGATCTGCAGCAACAATTTCCTTTCACCGTCGCCGCGATAGATATTACGAGCGATCCTGCGATCTTCGCGCGACTATGGTCACAGATACCGGTGGTCGAGATTGCAGGCACGGAGTTGCGAGCACCCATTAACCCGACGCGCCTGGCCACGACGATTGCCCGCGCAGTGCGGAGCCACACTACGGAAAAGGTATGAATACGCAGGATATTCTGGAACAAGCCCGCCAACAGGTCCATGAACGAAGTATCACGACGGCTCAACGGCGGGAGCGACCGTGGCAATGGGCCTTTGCGGGGTTAGCACTGACGTTGATCGGCGGGGTCTGGTTTCTACCCGGCAGCACACTGGCAGCCCGCCTCCATCTCGTGGTCCAAGGGGTCTGCGCTCAGGCCCACTTTTTATATGTCGGCCCGCTCCAGATGCCCCTGTGCGCCCGGAACACCGGCATTTACGCCGGTTTCCTGGGAAGTCTGCTCTACTTACTGGCCCTCGGTCGTGGTCGGGCCGGGCGCATGCCCCGGTTGCCACTGGTAATAGTGTTGGGATTAGGCGTCATCGCGATGGCGGTGGACGGCACTAATTCGCTGCTACTCGATATGGGCAACCACAACCTGTACACGCCCCATAATATACTGCGGCTGATCACCGGCCTCTTAATGGGCACGAGCATGGCCGTCTTTCTCCTCTTGTTGTTTAACCTGTCCTTGCGGGCGAATGTTCGTACCGAACAGCGTGTGTTGGGAGCATGGTATGAGTACGCCGGCGCATTGCTCGCCGACGTTCTGTTGTTTGGCTTGATCTGGACGGGACCGCCGGCCTTGTATTATCCGCTGGCGATCTTTAGCGTGCTGGGGATCGTGGGCGTGCTTTTCACGACCAACGTCTTTGTGGTAGCCATGGTGAGCGGCTTTGAAAATCGCCTGCGTCGCCTGCCACAATTGTCCCGTCCAGCGACGATAGCATTGCTGCTCACGGCCGGTGAGCTTGGTCTACTGGCGTGGCTACGCAGCTGGCTGGACATGTCGATGCCGATGTAGGCGCAATCAGGGCGAGGGAGCCGGAGGCTCGGTTGGATTAAGCAGAGCGAGGATCTGCGCCTGCAGGTCACGCACATTAAAGGGCTTGGGAACCACAAAGCTAACGCCATGTGCCGCAAGGCGCGATTGTTCGCCGGCCTCCCACCCGGTCATGATCCCTAGGATGAGATCGGGATACCTAGCATGAGCTAACGAACAAAATTGCCAGCCATCCATATCCGGCATAGATATATCGGTAATCACAACCTTGACAGGCCGTGTCGCAATAACTTCGAGGGCTTCGTTCGCGCCCTTACTGGTTGCTACTACCACGTGCACTCCTTCCAGGGCGCGTTTCACGATTGCACGCAAGGCCTCGTTATCATCAACAACAAGTACAAGTGCATCTGCCGGGTTGTGGGCTGGTGAGGGCGTCATAGCGGCATGTTGGTAGTTGGTAAGACTAACGCCGAACCGGGTTTTCGGTCGGAACAGGAGCTGTCGGCTTGCCCGTCCCAACCAAGAGGACGCTAACCCAGCCTTCGCCGGTGCCGTTAATGATCGAGTTCGCATCATGCTGCGAACCGAGCTTCACACGAAACCAATTGCCGCCCGGATCGGACGAGATGAAGACGAGCTGATCACCCACAGACACATTGCCAATCTGCGGAAAAGCCACACCTGGCCCACTGCGGACACGGCCGCCTTGGGTGACCTTGCCGAGCAGCTCAGTTGTGGCAGTCGCAGTTGTGGTCACCGTGGGGGTGATGGCTGGAGTATCGGCTAGGCTAGTTGCGGTTGCATCTGCTGCGGCACTCGTATCGGTTGCATCAGCTCCGGCAGCGACGACCGGGGCCGGCACATCGCGGCGAAGCTCACCAAGCACGGCCTGAACGCGATTCGTCGCAAGCAGCAAAGCAAGCAAGGCCACGACTAGCACCACTGCAGTTTTAACGGGCTCACTGAAACGCAACAAGGCCGACCGAGATTGCAAGCGATCAAGGGCCGATTGAGCGGTGTCCGCCACGGACTCGCCCCAACTGGTTTTGCCACGATCTTCGTGCGCAACGCGACGTAGGGCCCACAGGGTACGTGTATCGCCAACCTCGGCCAGTGCGCGAACGGCACTCCAGCGTACGTTGCTATTGGGATGGCGCAAGGCCCCCATTAAAGCACCACTCGCTGCACCATCGCCGATTTGCGCCAGTGCTTCGGCCGCACGATAGGAGGTCAACCAAGGTCGATCCGGTGCTAGGGCAGCGGTTAATGCGCCGACAGCCGGCTGACCGATGGCCACCAACTCATTGATTGCATTCGCATGTAAGGGATGGTTGGAATCACCCAGAGCAGTAATCAGTTCACGGATGCGATCGTCGTTGATGCGCGGGGGCGTCGGCTCGGTACGCGCCGGCCGGCGGGATACTTGCTCGTTGCCCGGAGCATCTGAGGCGTTAGTACTCATCCGGTCGCTTCATCCTTCCTCTTGTTTATAATACGCCCAACTTGGTCTGGCCACCGTTCGAGTACAGCGTCAAGGATGGCGGTCGCAACCATCGCTTTATGTTGAGACGGCAAGCTTTGTGCCACGCCAAAGCGGTCAATGAGGGTAACAGCGCTCGTAGCGCTACCAATACTGCTCACTGCGTCGTTAGCGACGATCAGATCAAGCTGCTTACGCCGCAGCTTATCAGTTGCCGACGCGAGCAGCTGCTCGGTTTCGGCGGCAAAGCCGACTTTGATGCACTGCTTGAACTCGGTGAGCGAGGCCAAAATATCTGTAGTTGGCTCGAGTACAAGCTCCCGTCGCGCGCTATTCTTCTTTAGTTTCTGGCTGGATCGCTCAGCCGGGCGATAATCAGCCACAGCCGCCGCCATACAAAGCAGATCCGCATCAGTGAGCGCGCGATGGACTGCGTCGTACATTTCAGCCGCCGTCTCAACGTACTCCATGGTCACGCCATGGAGTGCCGGGAGTGCGACCGGCCCGCTGATCAACGTCACGGCCGCCCCAGCATCCCGTGCAGCAGCTGCCAGCGCATAACCCATCTGGCCCGACGAGCGGTTGCCAATGAAGCGCACCGGATCGATCGGTTCGTGCGTCCCGCCGGCCGTAACCACCACGCGTCGTCCGGCCATGCGGCCAAAGCGCTGGCCGAGAACGGTCCGCACCATACCATCGATTGCCGCTTCGGGGGCCAGACGACCTCTACCCACAAGGCCCGACGCCAGTAAGCCAACATCGGGCTCCAGGATCGTCCAGTCTCGTGCCCGCAACATGGCAAGATTGGCCTGGGTGGCAACATTGTTATACATGTTCACATTCATCGCCGGAGCCAAGCACAAAGGTGCGGTTGTCGCGAGCACAGCACTGGTGAGCAAGTCATCACAAAAACCGCCCACGATACGCGCGATTGTATGGGCCGTCGCCGGAGCAATCACCACGACGTCAGCTTCAGCGCCAAGCGCCACATGGGCCGCCGCATTTTCGAGCGTCGTCCACATATCGTGGTAGACGGGCCGATAGGTCAGACTATTGAACAACAAAGGAGCGACGAAGTTCGTCGCTTCTTTGGTCATCACAACATCGACCAACGCCCCGGCTTGCGTCCATTGGCGTGCTACATCCACCAGTTTATAGCAGGCCACGCTCCCGCTTACACCCAGGAGAATTCGTTTACCCGCTAGAATGTCCACCTAGGATCATGTTCCCTCTCAAGCGCGCATTGTAGCAGCCGCGCAACGGATCGTCAAAGCAGCGCGGCGGCAAGCACTGCTTATGGCACATTCAGTTCGTAGATCAGCCGCAGCCCTTCCAGCGTCAGATAGGGCACAATATGATCGATCACATTGGTTTCGCCCGCGATCACTTCAGCGATCACTTCGGCCATACCGCCAGTGGCAACGACCGTCGCGCGCGCACCTAGCTCTTTCCACATGCGTGTCACGAGCCCCTCGACCAGCCCGGTATAGCCTAGCACAATCCCAGATTGCATGTAATGGACCGTATTTTTGCCGATTACATGTGGAGGCTTAACGAGTTCGACCTGGTAGAGTTTCGCAGCAGCCCGGAAGAGGGCCTCCGACGCGATCCCGACACCTGGCGCAATCGCGCCACCAATATAATCACCCTCGGCCGAAACCACATCGAAGGCGGTTGCCGTACCGAAGGCAATCGCGATCGTTGGTCCACCATACCGCCGAAACGCAGCGAATGAATTGGCGACCCGGTCGGCACCAAGTTCGCGCGGCGTATCAATCAGCAAGCGCATGCCGGTTTTGACACCCGGCCCAAGCACGAACGGCTCAACTCCCAGATAGGTCCGCGCCAGATCCAGGAAGACACCGGATAGTGGTGGAACAACGCAGGAGATCGCGCAGCCATTAATCTGGTCAAGGGTAATGTTGCGCTGCATGAGCAGATTCAACACGACGACGGCATATTCATCGGTGAGCTTGTGGCGCTCGGTCGATATCCGCCAGTAGGCGGCAAGTTGCTCACCGTCATACAAACCAAGCTTGATGTTGGTATTACCGATGTCGAACGCCAGCAGCATAAGCCCTCCCGCCATCATCCTTGGTGCTTAACGTGGTCAAGCGACCGGCTTACGGGCTACCCAGCAGAGCCGTAAGCTTCGCTCATTCGGCGCTTGCAGAGTGAAGCAGTCATAGCAGCCTTCGACCGCAAAGCCGGCACCAAGCAGGCTTTCCAGCCAAAAGGAACGGGGATAGCCGCGCTCAACGTGCACTTCCCGGAAGCGTTCCCAGCGGTCGGCCGAGCGCCGATGCCAGCCGGTCAGGACCAAGGTGGAACAATCATCGC
>JBBRHB010000290.1:0-6460 GCA_038223355.1 Chloroflexales bacterium | reverse complement strand
ATCCTTTCATGCCGGCGAGCTATTGCATGCCGATGAGATGGAGCAGACACGTCCGGTGAAGGACATTGAAAATTGGATTGCACTGGAAGCGCGTTGAGTGCTATAATGCGCCGACGTTTCCGGAGTTACATTTGAAAGAGTTTCTACGACGCACACCCCGTTATTTCACCTCGCCTAAGCAAGCCGACCAACAAATTCCCGATGACCTATGGAAGAAGTGTGCCGGCTGCGGTGAATTAACCTATACCAAGCAATGGCTCGACAACGCTAAAGTCTGTCCTAAATGCGGTCATCACGAACGTATGGCAGCCGCCGAGTGGATCGAACTGCTGGTTGACAAAGGTTCGTGGCAGGAGCAGGATGCCGATCTACAGCCGGCCGACCCGCTCAACTTCGTCTCACCGCGAAACAATTATGCCGAGAAGGTTGCCACGCTGCAAGAGCAGGGCTTAAACGAGTCATCGGTCTCGGGCATTGCTCAGATCGAGGAACAGCCCCTCGCACTATGCGTTAGTGAGTTTGGCTTTATGGGCGGCTCGATGGGCTCGGTAATGGGCGAGAAGATTGCACGGGCGGCAGAGCGAGCAGCCGATGAAGGTATGGCGCTGGTAACAATCAATGCTTCGGGTGGCGCACGTATGCAAGAGGGCATTCTGTCCCTCATGCAGATGGCGAAAACATCGGTCGCGCTAGCGCGGTTGGGCGATGTGCGGCAACCACATATTTCGATCTTAATCGATCCATGCCTTGGTGGTGTGACAGCCTCGTATGCTTCATCGGCCGATATTATCGTGGCCGAACCGGGTGCAGTGGTGGGCTTCGCCGGGCGCCGGGTGATCGAACAAACGATTCGGCAGAAGCTGCCGCCAGAGTTCCAGACCGCTGAGTTTTTGCTGGAGCACGGGATGATCGATATGGTTACGCCCCGGGCTGAGCTACGCGGCGTAGTGGCCAAGTTCTTGCGGCTGTACCGCCGTTCGCCCGCACGGGCCTAAACGGCGTGTTGCCATCTGCAAGAGAGCGAGAGGTTTTGATTTGACTGCTCCTGAGTTAACGCCATGGGATACCGTCCAGATCGCCCGCCACGCCCAGCGTCCACATACCCTTGATTATGTACGTGGTCTGATCGAGGATTTTGTAGAGCTGCGGGGGGACAGGCGGTTTGGTGATGATGCCGCGATGATCGCCGGCGTAGGACGTTTTGCCGGACAGACCGTGGCAATCCTGGGACATCAGAAAGGCAGCAATACCAAGGAAAACCTTAAGCATAACTTTGGGAGCCCTCATCCCGAGGGTTTCCGCAAGGCGTTGCGCCTGATGCAGCACGCCGCTAAGTTCGGTTTTCCACTTTTGTGCTTCATTGATACGTCCGGTGCCAGTCCTAATCTGGCATCGGAAGAGCGCGGCCAGGCCGAGGCTATCGCCGAAAATCTGCTGGTGATGGCCGACTTACCGATCCCAATCGTCGCAACCGTCATCGGCGAAGGTGGCTCGGGGGGGGCGCTCGCGATCGGCATTGCCGACCGCCTGTTAATGCTCGAGTACGCCGTTTACTCAGTGGCTTCGCCCGAAGCCAGCGCGACTATTCTCTGGCGCGATGGGGCGCAGGCACCAGAGGCGGCGGCAGCGATGCGCATTACCGCCAAGGATCTGGCAGAGTTCGGCATCATCGATGAGGTGATTCCCGAGCCAGAGGGTGGGGCGCATCTTGACCCCGTAGCTGCTATCGCCCAAGTGCGTATGGCACTGCAAAAACATCTGCACGCTATTGCAGTGCATTCGGTCTCAGTCTTGCTTGAGCAGCGCTATAACAAGTATCGGCGCATAGGCGTTGTCCACGAGCGGCAAGCGACGCTCTTCGCCAGCCGCAGCTAAAATACACTGTCATGCGGCAAGATGGCGTGGACCCCATGAACGCCATTGGCAATCTGGGTGATGTGGAGGCTGACGACAATACTAGCCAGCGCTAGCGCGTCGTTACGGTCCAGCCGGTATTGCGTCGTCAGATGATCCAGCATACCGTTCAAAGCCATAACGGTGGCCTCGTTAAGATCTGGGTCAAAGCCAAAGGTAATCCACCCAGCCGGGGTTGAGGCGCAAGGCATTGACAGCGGCAGATCGTCGCGCAACGTAAAGGTGAGTTCGACATTCTGCATGGGGCATTCGAGCCCGGTGCCACCAACTTCGCCGTCACCTTGGGCACCATGGCCATCGCCCACCGAGAAGAGCGCGCCGGGGACTTCGATCGGCAGGAAGAGCGTACTCCCGGTGATCAATTCCCGGCAATCTATATTACCGCCTACACGCCGGGGAGGTATCGTGGAGTGCAGGCCCGGCTCGGCCGGAGCAACGCCCATGACGCCCATGAATGGACGGAGTGCTACCGTGTGGCCGCGCTGGTTGCTGGCAGTCATGGTAGTCCGGTCGATAGACCAATGGAGCAAGGCAGCGGGTGGTGTCGCTACACCCAGCCGATCATTGAAGCCCCTGGTCGATCCTCCGGCGGCAGTCCAACCCCAAGCCCCTGGTACCAAGTTCCCAACCTCGACGGCAAGCACCATACCCGGCTCGGCACCGTTGATAGCGATTGGCCCAGTCAAGGCGTGACCATCATCCCACTCGGGTTTGCGGGGTGCGACTTTATGGCGCGGTTCCACTTTATTGGTTCGCTGTTTAAGACCCCAACTCGCGTCGAACGTCGCACATTCAATGGTATCGCCGGCAGAAATCGTTAGGGCCGGTAGTAGCTCACGAGTGAACTTGCCGTGAAGAGTATCGGACGTAGCCTCAAGGCGATACCGTGCCATGCTACTGCTCCTTGGTTGGAAGGCTATTCATTAAGCCGTGGATCGAGCGCATCACGTAAGGCATCGCCGATGACACTGAGGACCAGTACGGTGACGGTGATAAACAACCCAGGAATCCAGACGAGCCGCGTCGAATGATAGAAGTACTGCGTAGAGTTCGTTAGCATGTTGCCCCAGGACGAAGCCGGCGGCTGAATGCCAAAGCCTAGAAAGCTGAGGGCAGCTTCGGTCAGGATAAAACCCGGCACCGCCAGCGTAGCCCAAACGATGATGATGTGGAGGACGTTTGGCAGAATATGCCGGGTCACGACGCCCCAATCAGAGACACCCACCACGTGGGCCGCGGAGACATAGTCGCGCTCTTTAACCGCGAGCACCTCGGAGCGAACCAGACGCGCAAGGCCAAACCAGCCGAGGAGAGCGATCAAGATCGCGAGCGTTACCGTACCAACATGCAACAAGGTGCCGACCAGAATTAATAAAAAGATCAAGGGAATCGACAGCATAATATCCACAAAACGCATCAGGATCGTATCAACCCAGCCACCGTAATAGGCTGCGAGGGCACCAACCGAGGTGCCCACGAGCAGCGCAATGATGACGGCGAGGGCGGCCACACCCAGCGACGAACGTCCGCCATAGGCGATGCGTGTCAGAACGTCGCGGCCGTATTCGTCGGTACCAAACCAGTATTGTTTGCTCGGGGGACCGAAATTGTCCAGGAGGCGTTGGTCTTCGGGCCCGACATGCGTAATGTAGCGAGAGACGAGCGGTGCGTTGAATGCGAAGAGGATGATCGCAAGAGCAACGACTAAGGCTACCACTGCTAAACGGTTGTTGCGAAAGCGACGCCAAGCGCGGGAAAGATTAGTCCTGGGCTGGCGGACGACGGCACCGGAACTCTCAGTATGAAGTGTAGCATCCGGGACCGACGCTTGAGGATCTACGTTGGCTGCCATTGGCACTCCTTCCCCTAGGTGTAATGGATGCGGGGATCGGCGACGCCGTACAACATATCTGCGAGCAGGTTGGAAAGCACGGTGATGATTGAGATAAAGAAGACGGTACCCATGACCATGGTATAGTCGCGAGTTGAGGCCGCATCGAGGGCTAGGCTGCCAATGCCCGGCCAACTAAAGATCGCCTCGATGATAACTGCTCCCCCAAAAAGCTGTGGAAGTGCCAGACCGACCAGCGTAATCAATGGCAGCACGGCGTTACGAAAGGCATGCTCCATGATGATGCGCGTTTCGCTTAGCCCCTTCGCGCGGGCTGTCCGGACGTAATCCTGGCGAATGACTTCTAGCATCTGGGAACGGATAAAGCGCGTCCAACCGGCCAATTGAGCAATCGACAGCGTGAGTACCGGCAGGATAAGGTGCCGTAGACGATCGCCCGCACTGCCGCCGCCGGGCATTGTTTGCGTGCCACCGGTCGGCAATGCCGGGAGGCCCCAGGCTTTAAACTGGACTGCAAAAATGATAATGAAGACCAGACCGAGCCAAAAACCAGGCACGGATTGGCCCAGGGTAGCAAGGCCAGTCATGATATAGTCAAAGAGCGAGTTGCGCTTAAGGGCCGCCAGCACGCCAAGTGGGACGGCCAGAACTAAGGCAAGTATGAGCGCACACACGGTCAAGACGAGGGTATTGGGCAAGCGCGCGAAGATTTGTTGCCGCACGGGCTGATAGGTCTTGAGTGAAATACCTAGGTCGCCATGGGCCAACTGGTTAATCCAGGTGGCATATTGTACAGGCAGAGGACGGTCGATACCCAGCGTCTTTTTAATGCTGGCCAGATCCTCAGGTTTCATCTCCGGGTTGAGTGCAAGGTTGTCGATGGGGCTACCGGGCGTCAGATGAATGATGAGAAAGGTGATCAGGGTGATACCCAGCAGCAGGAATGGAGCCCCAATTAAGCGCCGAATAAGGTAGTGGCCCATCAGCTGTCGTCTCCTCGCGATCTACGTCTAGCGTGGACGGGTGGGGCTTGGACCCCACCTGTCCATGCTATAGAACAGCTACTTGCCGTCTTTTACATACCACTGGTTGGCATACAAGGACGTACCAACGGCATTGGGGATAAAGTTGCCGACCCGATTATTGACACCGGCCAGGGCTTTGGGGAAGTCGGTAATCAGCGCGGGGGCATCGGCCATGACGAGGTTTTGCATGTCGGCGTAGATCTGCTTGCGCTTCTCTTGGTCAAGAGTTTTGAGGCCCTGATCAAGAAGGGCATCGACCTTGGGGTTGCTGTAGTCGTAGAGGTTGAAGCCCGGCCCGTGCTGCTTGCTGTCCCTCATCGTTTGCTGGTCCGGATCAACGCCCCATGAAAAGCCGACGAAGAAGGATTGAAAATCGAAGGTCTTGGTCAAGCGCGTGACAAAGGCACTGAACTCCTCGTATTGGGGCGTCATTTCCACCCCGATATCCTTCCAGTTCTGCTGAAAGACGGTCATGTAGCCTTCGATGGTTTTGTCACCGCTGTAGGTATACATGCTAAAGGATAACTTTTTACCGTCCTTGACACGAATACCATCGGGACCCTTCACGTAGCCGGCCGCATCCAGCATCTGGTTGGCCTTGGCCGGATCGAAGTTATAGCGGGTCGTCATTTTATCCGGCTGGTAGGCCCATGAGAGAACAGGCATTGAGCCCTGAGCGACGGTGCTTAGGCCAAAGCGGATTTTTTTAACGATGCCATCACGATCAACGGCATAAAAGAGGGCCTGTCGAACTTTCGGGTCCTGGAAGATCGGTGGCCCTTTTTGTGGATCGAGGTTATAGCCGAAAAACTGGAAGTTAAAGGTGTCGTAGGCATAGGTGGTGAAATTGGTCTGCGCCTTGGCGTCATCGTACAAACTTGGCTGGACTGGGGCGACGTCGACATCGCCGGTCTTCAGCTGCTGGTAGAGCGCCGAACTGTCCTTGACGAACTTCCAAATATAGGTATCGAGTGCAGGAGCACCGGCAAAGTAATCGGGATTGGCAACGAGCGTGACGCTTTCGCCCGGCTTTTGTTCTTTAAACTTGAAGGGGCCAGTGCCAACCGGCTTTGATTTCGTAAATTCGCTGGTCGGGATGTCCTTGGGAGCTACACTTGAGAGGATGTGTTTCGGGACGATGCCATAGCCGACATCGCTCGCAAGGAATGGGGCTACCACATCGTTGAGCGTAAACACCACCGTGGTTGGGTCCTTCACCTCCACCGATTTGATGTGCTTGATCAGGGTACCCGCGCGGGGCGTACCGGTGTCTTTGTTCATATACAGGTCGTAGCTAAACTTTACATCGTCGGCGCTGAAGGGCTGACCATCTTGCCACTTCACGCCGTTCCTGAGGGTAAAGGTATACGTCTTGTTATCAGAAGAGACCTCCCATTTCGTTGCCAAGTCCGGGATTGGCTGGAGTGTATCGGGATCGATGAAAACCAAACCGTCGAAGATGAGGCTGGTGATACGACCCGACGAGGTGTCAGAGACGAGCACGGGATTCAGAGTACGAACATCGGTTGTATTGCCTTCAATAAGCGTCCCACCTTTTTTGATCGCACTTTTGTTGATCTGAGCGGCGATTTTCTGTGTTCCGGCCGTTGCAGCAGTGGCTGAAGTTGTCGTTGCAGCCGCTGTTGCAGCAGCGGTCTGGTCGGTTGTC
>JBBRHB010000289.1:0-6468 GCA_038223355.1 Chloroflexales bacterium | reverse complement strand
GTGGCGACCGTGGGCACGATTGCCAGCTTCATCAACTACACCCGCCTGTTCGGTCGACCGCTGAGTGATATTGCGAATCTGTATAGTACGATCCAGGCGGCAGTCGCAGGAGCGGAGCGTGTCTTCGAGGTCATTGATGAGCCATCAGAGATCGACGCGCCCCAAGCCCGAGCGTTAGAGCGCATCCGGGGCGATGTCGTCTTCGAGGACGTAAGCTTTGCCTACGAAGCCGGCGTGCCGGTACTTAAGCATGTCAGCCTGCATGCTAAACCCGGCCAGACGGTGGCGCTGGTCGGGCCTACCGGTGCGGGCAAGACGACAATCGTGAACCTGCTGACGCGCTTTTATGAGATCGAAGGCGGCCGAGTCACGGTCGACGGTCATGAACTGCACGACCTCAAGAAAGATGATTTGCGACGTCAGCTCGGCATCGTCCTGCAGGATACCAATCTGTTTACCGGGTCGGTCATGGACAACATCCGGAATGGGCGACTTGAGGCGACGGACGAGGAGGTGATGGCCGCCGCGCAGCTAGCCAACGCCGACCTGTTCATCTATCGCCTGCCGCAAGTGTATGCCACGCCCCTTTCAGAGCGTGGCAGTAACCTGAGTCAGGGGCAGCGCCAGTTGCTGGCAATCGCCCGCGCGATTCTGGCGAATCCAAGCATCTTGATCCTGGACGAGGCGACCAGCAGCGTAGATACGCGGACGGAGCAGCACATCCAGGAGGCTATGCTGCGGCTGATGCACGGCCGGACGAGTTTCGTGATCGCGCATCGGCTGAGCACGATTCGTAACGCTGACCAGATCCTCGTGCTCAACCACGGTGAGATCGTTGAGCGAGGCACTCACGCGGACCTCCTGGCCCAGCGCGGCTTCTACCAGCACCTCTATGCGAGCCAGTTTCGGGCTACAGGAGTGGGCCTTTCAGTCAAATCGGAGGTTGCAGAGGGGACGGTGGCGGTACGTTAAGTACCTAGCACTAAGCCACCGTCTACATTCAGCACCGCGCCATTAACGAAACTGGCCTCTTCAGAGGCAAGGAACAAGAAGGCATTAGCGACATCGCTAGGCTGGCCCATACGGCCGACTGGCGTATGCACAACCATGTCTTGCAACACCTTTTCGGGCATAGCGCGCGTCATATCGGTCATAATAAAGCCGGGAGCGACAGCATTAACGGTAATGCCACGCTTGCCAAGCTCACGGGCCCAGACTTTGGTCATGCCAATCACGCCTGACTTCGAGGCAACATAGTTGGTTTGACCGAAGTTGCCGTACAGCCCAACTACCGATGAGGTACAGACGATACGTCCGTAGCCTTGACGGATCATAACGGGAGCTACGGCTTGCGTGCAGTTGAAGACCCCTTTGAGGTTGACGGCAATGACCGCATCCCAATCGGGCTCGCTCAGCTTGCCTACGACGTCGCCATCCTTAACTTTGATCAACTGCGCGTCGCGAGTAATGCCGGCATTGTTGATTAAAATATCGATCCGCCCGAAATGCTCGACCGTCGCTGCAGTCGCCGCCAGGACGGCCGCTTGGTCCGTCACATTAACTTGCCAAAAGGCCGCCCGCCCGCCCGCGTCTGTGATATCACGAACCGCAGCTTGGCCAACCTGCTCAACGACATCCCACACCGCTACCGCTGCGCCCGCTTGTGCAAAGCGTAATGCAGTTGCCAAGCCGATCCCATTCGCGCCGCCAGTAATAACTGCGATACGATTCGATAATTGAATGCTCATATTGCTCCGCCTTCTTGAACGTCCTAGGAATAAAGATAGCACTCCATGGTTACAATGGAGTTCAGCGCTTGATGCGTTCATAAAGGCGCGTCGTCTCGGGCAAGGGTGCAACATCCAGTTGGGTACGTAAATTGCGTACGCATCGCTCATAGGTAGCAAGGGCCTGGCGGCGGTTGCCTTCACGCTCATAGATACGCATCAGAAGCTGATAGGCATTTTCCCAGCCAGGATCATGGACCAGCATGAGGTCACAGAGCTGCGCTGCATCCGCCAACCGGCCGTCACTGAGCCATAGCTCCGCCAAGGCCGTGGCGGCTTGTAAATAACGCATCGCCAACCGTTCACGCTCGGTCTGTAACCACTCATCGTACAAGTACTCGCTCAAGTAGTCGCCACTATATAGGCCAACAGCGGCACTCAGTTCTTGCTGTGCTTGCAAGCGGTCGTTCGGTGTGGTGGAGGCTAATAAGCTCAGACCAGCGTCGATCCGGGCCTCAAATTCGACTACATCTAGCCACACACCGTCAGAGGGCAGGAAACGATATGCAGCCCCTTCCCGCCGGACGTAACAGGGGGCAGTCCGGGGCGGGCGAGTGGGTTCGAGAACAGATTGCAGAGCATTGAGCGTGACTTTAAATTGGGCTTCAGCATCATCCGCATTCGAATCCGGCCATAGGCGATCACAAATTTGTTCGCGCTGCAACCAGTGTTCGCGTTCGTTCAGCAGCAATGCAAGCAGTTGGGGCGCTTTTTTGCGTTGCCAGAGATGGGTGGGTACTTCCTCATTACCACGCATGATCTGCAAGCGACCGAGTGTTTGGATACGCAGCGTCACACCAGGGTGGTAACGCTCAACAGCCCGGTCGGCGGCAAGCGCGGGAAAGTACTGAACGAGCAAGGCCTGCGAACGGGCAGCATAGCGCCTGTCGGACCGGCCAGCTAATAAGAGAGGCACCAGCATGAGCCGGTCACGCGGACCAAAGAGCGATGGCGCAGCGAATAACCCTGTGTAGCCATGCGCAAGCATCAAGGCCAATGTTTGGTATGCATGTTGTGTAGCTTCTACAAGGCGA
Source organism: Chloroflexales bacterium (assembly GCA_038223355.1). Classification (GTDB taxonomy): domain Bacteria; phylum Chloroflexota; class Chloroflexia; order Chloroflexales; family Kallotenuaceae; genus JACDGP01. Next base: position 3,647 of record JBBRHB010000289.1, on the reverse strand, counting down.
CCGCTTCGCTGATACCAAATCGACAGCCAGAGCTGCACAATTGTTTGACCATATGTATCGTGACAACGTTCATAGTGTAGTCGTGCCGTGCCAAGCCAGTGTGGCGCTTCGGCAGCGCCACCAATCACACCGACTGCGCCAAGCGTCGTCCAGAGGAGCGCCGCGGTCCATGCATCCCCACTCTTGTCAGCAAGTTCTAGCCCGGCATAGCCCGCCGCACGAGCAGCCGGCAGGTTGCCGGCAAAGCCATGCAGCAACGCAAGCCCGATATAGGCCTCAGCTTTCGTGCGTTGGATGCCGAAACCATCAGCCAGGGCCATCGCTTCGACATAGTGGCGATTCGCAGCGGTGAGATCAGGGACAGGTACAAGCTGTAGTGCGTGGCCTAAACGTATGTGCGCGACAGCTTCAAACAAACTCGAGCCAAGCCGTTGTGCTGTGTTTAAAGCTTGTTGGGCATAGCTCAACGCACCGACGCCATCGCCTTCCAGGGCAGATAGCAGGGCGAGGAGCACCGTCACCTCACGATGCGCTTCAGGTTGCCGGTCCAGGGTCGTCGCTTGCTCTTTGGCTAACTCAATGAGGAGTTGTTGACGCGCAAGGTCGAGTTGGCCCAAGCGAAGGTAGATGCGTGGCTCCGGCACATATGCGTGGGCCTTGGGATCGAGGCGGTCAGCTAGGCGATGGAGGCGGATAGCCTGGTCGGCGCGACCACGATTGAGACGATTCTCAGCCATCAGGCGAACGAGATCGGCGCGAGCCCGGCGGTCAGCGACCGGCAACAGCTTATAGGCGTGGCGTAACAAAAGATCAGCAACCGCGGGTTCGACCGTATCCAGATAGATCAACGCTTGACCCTCGAGTGCACGCACTTGTCCTCGAAGATCGCCCTGTGTCTCAGCTATTTTCTCCAAAGTCTGATATGCGTGGAGGGCTACGGTGAAGCGAGCGAGCAGGCGGGCGGCGTCGCCCTGTGCCTGCAGTAACTGCGGATGAGCCGCAAGGTCGGCTGCCGGAAGGCGGTCGAGCCAATCAAGCAAGGTGGTGAAACGACCACTACGGAGCCAGCTTGGTGCCCACTGTTCAAGTTCTGCCGCCACTGCAGGGAGATCGGCAAGCTGCAACAGATGGTAAAGGACTTTTTCGCCGATACCAGCCACACGGTAGTAGGCAGCGGCCCGACGGTGAAGATCAAGCCAGTCGGCGCAGGTCGTAGCGGCTCGCTGCGATAAAAAGGCGTGAAAAAGGGGTTGATAGCGATACACATCGGTACCGAGTGGTGTCAAAAAGAGACCACGTCGATTCAGCATGTGCAACATGGCGCTTGAGTCAACCGTTGACAATACAGCATCACACGCTGCGGCGTCTAGCTCAAGCAGCACTGACGACCGTAGCAAAAAGATTTGAACGTCAGCTGGTTGTCGAGCTAGGACATCTTGTGCAAGATAAACGAATAAGAGGTCGCGGACCTCGGCCGGGAGGTTGGACTGGTCCGTCACGGGGGGCTCTGGCGGCGTGACGAGTGCAGCCGGCGCAGCAAGGGAAGAGGCCAACGCGCTTTGCCACCATAGTTGCAGGGCAATGATCCAGCCACCTGTTTGCGCTGCGAGACGGTGCGCTTCCACCTGCGTGAGTGCGTGGTGATAGACATCATGAAACAATAAGGCAATTTCAGCGGCTGTAAATTGGAGATCGGTCTCACCGATTTCGCAGACTTCTTGCCGGACTTGCAGGAGCGGCAGAATGGTTATTTGCGGCCATTGACGAGTACCAAGCACCAGATGCAAGCGGGGTGGCCGCTGCACGATCAGTCGCTCCACAAGCGCTTGGATCACCGGGGCGTCATCAACGAGATAGTAGTCATCGAGTACCAGGATTGTGTCATCGCCGAGTGCAATGACCAAATCGTTCAGTAGCGCATCGAGCGCCCGGTTCCAATCCTCCGTCGTATGGCTCTTACGCTCAAGCCGTTCAAGTGCACTCCTGCCCGCCGTAGGGGCAACGGTGCGGCAAGCCGCGATGAGTTGCACCAAAAACACGACGGGATCGGCATCATCCGACGAGAGGGTAGCCCAGATTGTGGGCCAACCACCAGTTGCAGCAAAGGTCGCGAGAGCATTCGTTTTTCCATAACCAGCGCTGCTGTGGATCACTGTTACGGGGTATTCGGCAGCGTTCGCAATAAGCTGGTCGAGCCGCGGACGGCGCAATGAGCGTCGGGGCAGACGCGGCGGCATGAGCCGAGCACGAACAACAATGTCGTCACCAAACATGATTGGAGTTTATCATAACACTGATGGCGTCTCGTGTTGCTTGGAGCCACGAAACGAGATGGACGACTGAACTGCTTTGTAACTGCAGGGTTGTAAGCTACAGTCATAAAGAAGAACGGCATGAGTAGATACCATGCTGACGATAAAGGAGCAACGATCATGGCTGAAAAGCAAAATACGACCGAGCAGGTCCGGACACAGTTTCAGATAGGTGAGCAGATGACACAGAACTTGATCCAGGCTGTGACCGATTTGACGGTGACGACGGCGACCTATGGTTTCCAAGCAATGGAACAAGGCATGCGCTTTACCGACGATCTGCGTGGACAGAGCGAACGGGTAGCACACGAGAGCTTCCAGACCTACCGCCGCCTGTACGAGGATGGGCTACGCACGTGGCAGGGTTACCTCCAGGGCGCTACGGAGATCATGACGCGCAAGATTTAAGGCGCAGCAGACACAGCTGGTTCATGCCCCTTTCCTCATTATGAGAGAGGGGCTTTGGGTCTCTCCAAAGCTACGTGGCAGACCAGTGTTAGAATAGTATATGGCGTACCAAGGGTAACAAGATGTTTCCACCTTTATGGGGTAATCTCCCGACAACGAATGCCCTGTTGGAACAGCTACGCCATGAGCTAGAAGAGTTTGGCAGCCGCTTCGATGCCAGCCTTAAGCTCATGCTGAAGGCCGATCCAGTGGAGGTAGGGCAAACTCCGGCAGACGTCGTTTACACCGAAAATAAGCTACGCCTTCTCCATTACCGCCCGGTCGCTGCGAAACCTGCAGCGGTACCCCTCTTGATCGTGCCGTCGATTATAAACCGTTATTACATCCTTGACTTGATGCCAGGTAGAAGTTTAGTGGAATACTTGGTTAGCCAGGGGCGCGACGTTTACATGCTGGATTGGGGAGTGCCGGGTTCGGAAGATCGCTCGGTGACGCTGGACCATTATATAACGGGCTACCTGCGGCGGGTCGTGCAACGGGTGCGAGCGCACGCGGGCCAAGAGCAGATTGGGCTGATGGGCTATTGTATCGGAGGAACCTTCAGCGCCATTTTTACAGCATTGTACCCACAGTATGTTCATAGCCTCATTGAGTTAGCCGCGCCAATCAACTTTCATGATGCCGGCTTACTTTCGCAATGGGCCAGTTCAGCATATTTTAATGTTGATCTGATCGTTAATACGCTGGGAAATATGCCGGCGGAATTAATGCAAGCAAGTTTCAACATGCTTAAGCCTGGGGCTCAAATTAGACAGCAGATGGCGCTGGCTGACCGGCTAGGAGATACTCAAGGCGTGCAGGATTTCTTGGCTATGCACAGTTGGGTCAATGATAACGTTCCGTTTCCCGGCGAGGCGTTTCGTAAAT
>JBBRHB010000288.1:0-6473 GCA_038223355.1 Chloroflexales bacterium | reverse complement strand
CCAACGCCGACAGCTACAGCAGGAGTAACGTGCGTGGTCAATCCTCAGGGGACGGGTGCCTATCCGACCATTCAGAGCGCTGTTGATGATGTCGCCTGCACAACGATTATTCTGGCACCCGGCACATACCTCGCCAATATTACGGTTGGCCGTGATGTTACGCTGACGGGGCCAGATTCAACGACGACGACCTTGAACGGCAGTGGAACTGGCCACGTGTTGATCATCAATAGTGGTACCGTAACGCTTGCGGGGGTGACCGTCACGAATGGCAATGCGGCCGGCGTGGGGGAAGAGGGCGGAGCTATCTACAATAACGGCACGCTGACACTCCAGAATACAACGGTTTCTGGCAACACAGCGCTCTACGGCGGCGGCATCTACAACGACAACAACAGCACGCTGAAACTTCAGAATACAACGGTTTCCGGCAACACGGCGTTCTATGGTGGCGGCATTTACAACCAATTCCAAGCCTCGCTCAGCGTCGAGAATAGTAGCATCTCTGGCAATGATGCATCGTTCGATGGCGGCGGCATCTTCAATGATTATGGCACACTGACATTCTCGAATGGCGTCCTGGCAAACAATACGCCCAACGATTGCAGTGGTACCAGCTGTCCGTAAGTTTGGTATGGCCTACCACGTTGAATACGTTGTATCGGACCACAACGAAAGGGCAGGCTCTAGGAGCCTGCCCCTGATCGGAACTAGAGGTTGACCCGCTTATTTCCCGCCAGTATCCTCGCGCGGTAGAACCGTGATGACGCCCATCATCGGCGTACCAAAGTTTCCGTTGGCATCCTGGATGCCGCCGTCCGGTCCGGGCGCGATCGGTTGATTGGCCGAATCGAGCATCGCATGGAACCGGCAGTAGTAGACGAAGGTGCCGGGGCGCAGGAAGCGTAGGCTATAGCTCCCTGGCTTGCCACCGTTACTATTCGTGCCTTTGACAATCACATTCGTACCAGCCATACCTGTTGTGCTCATTGCGTCATCCCGGACTACCGTGTGGTCGTCGGTGTCATCATTGACCCACTTCACTGTGTCGCCGGCGTGAACGGTAAGCGTCATTGGTGTGAAGTGATCGGCCGGGGGGATGGTGACCTGCTTCGTGATGATGCTTCCAGGATTCTTTGCCGACGCGAAGCCAACAATCAACAAACACAAGCTCAGAGACACGATGCAAGCAACCGCCCAGCGGAAGCGAAGTGTTCTCATGCCAGTTTCCTTTCATAGTACCGGGTGGTAACCAAAGCCTATCAAAGGAGGAGTGGGTTGAGAAGGGAATGAGGTCGTTTCTTTTATGAGACCATCGTCGCTCCTGGTCAGACTTTCGTCTGACCGCAATGCAGCATGGTTGCACCTAGTTCATTAGGGCTTTGTGGCGACAAGAATGAGTGAGCCACCCCGCTCACGCAGCAGATGATCGACCCATGCCTGAGGGACTTGGAGGCGTTCAACCGATGCTACACCGTGTTGCGGACGCCATGCCTTGAACCAGCGGCCTGGTTGTCCCATAGAGGCCTGTTCAAAGGCGGTTGGCGGTGAAATACCAAGTTCGTGGGACCAGGCCACCATGTCGCTCGGCTTGCGGCGGTAGGTCTCGGGAGTTAAGAGCACCGTTTCCTGGAGGCCTGCATGGCTGATGACACGCCGGTAGTCATCGAGGTGTGGACGCGTCTCATTAATACCATAGGAGAGTTCTTCTGCGAGCACCGTTCGCCGTAGTTCGTCGTCCTGGCTCGCATCCGACACGCACGGTTCATTCATCGCCACTAACCGCCCACCATGCTTGAGCACACGCCCGATCTGGTCGACCAGACACGTCAGATCGGTGGTGTGGTGGAGCGCTGCAGAACAGAAGACAAGGTCAAAGCTGGCTGTGGCAAAGGGCAATTGCTCGCTATCTGCAATCAGGGTGTCGTACACCACACCGGCTTGCGCCATCAGCGCGCGTGAGCGGCCGAGGCCGACATGCTCATCATCCGTGACATCGATCGCGACACTATGACATCCACGCAGGGCGAAGTGCTTCGCTGCCCATCCCCGCCCAGCACCAATATCTAATACCCACTGCCCCGCCTGCGGTACGACCAACTCGAGGGCGATATCGAACTGGTGTGCAATGGCTAACCAAGGTTCATGTGGAAAGTAGGGGAGTTGAAAATCGATATCGACGCCGGTTTGGTCGTAGATCTGATGGTCGTGATGATACTTAACCCAACCACTGGCTTCAGCCGCTTTGGGCTGCCAACGTGCATCGTCAACATGCAGGTGAGGCATCCCGTTTTTGATAGGATACTGATGGCTACATTTTGTACAGACCAAGGTTCCTGTCTCGATCCAGGCAGCCGATTCACCAATAAGGGTGAGGTGACCTTCGCAGGCTGGACAGCGTAATCGGGAGAGGAGTGTAGCTTGCATAGAATTCCTTTTAATTTGTTCCGGCCATCGCAATTGCCCTCCTGATGCGCATAGCCAATTCGGCCCAATCATACGCCGCCGAGTTCGTCGGCGCAAATCTGCAAAACTTCCCAACCGAATATGCACAATCTACTTGCGCAAGTTACTTGAATACGTTATACGAATGTCATGAACGATATGGCTGGAGATACTATGTGATCTCCAGTTATAATAATAGCTCGCGCTTCATACTCAGGAACAACCTTGCGAGCCGTATTAATTCCTCATCTTTGTTGCCCATGGGACGCCGGTAGCTTGCGGCTCGTTGGGCCGACCCAGGACTGGATCGAAACTGGTTGCCTCGTGTGCGAGCGCTGTACGCGCCAGTACGGTATAACGCAGGGCATGCCGCGGCTCTTCGTGGATGATGCATTATGGCAGCCGAAGGCTCATGAAGGCCAGGGCTGGGTCCAGCTCTTCCGCGATACCGATGGCTATCAGCATGATGCAACCGACCTCTTATGGCCGTATTACGATGAACAGCCCTGGCTTGATATTGCCCGTCAATTCGATATTGCGCTCGAATTAGTCAGACCCCAACCTGGCCAATGGGTGCTCGATCTTGGCGCCGGGCGGGGATGGGCCGCAAAACAGTTTGCGTTGTGCCAGTGCCAATCTGTCGCGGTGGATGTGTTCGATGACATGCAGGTAGGATTGGGGCGCTCACGCGCCATGATGGATGATGCTCAGGTCGTATTCGACGCTGTAATCGCTGACGGTGAGCGGCTCCCGTTTCATCCGGCCACGTTTGACCTCGTCTTTTGCGCTGCAACGCTCCACCATGCCACGAATCTCGTGCAATTGCTCACCAATATTGGCCGGGTATTGCGTCCGGGCGGCCACCTAGTAGCTATCCACGAACCGTGTATAGCGGATGGAACCGATGACGTCGCGCTGCGGCAGAGCCCCGAGATGGCGCGTGAGTTGGCCTATAATATCCATGAGACCCGGCCAAGGTTAGATGAGTATCGAGCGGCCTTGCGCGCGGCAGGGCTCCACGAGCAAGCTATTCTGCCATGGCTCACCTACACTATGCCGCTGCATGCAATGAGTTCCTGGTCAGCGGAACTTCAGATACTCGGGCCGGCGGGATTGCCACTGCCATGGACTTTAAAAGCAGCCACAAATCTTCAGCGATTTGGGCTGGCCCGTACGTCACCCGACGATATGGTGCGGCATCGCTGGGCTGAATATTTGCTCCGGGAACGCAGCGGGGCAATTATTGTGGTCGCAACGAAACAACCGGGGTTTTGGCAACGCCGTAGATTCCAAACTCATGCAGAAGATCGACGGCTCCGCTGGTGATGAGCTTTTGAGCCAATTCAGCGGTCTGGATAATCTGGGGGAAATCGCATGTGCTACACGGTCAGTATTCCGTTCGTGCTCGTTGCAGTGCTGCTCACCGCTTGTTCTTCGGACCGAGCCTCGCAGACTTCCGGAGAGCCGCCTATCCAAAAAGCAGCGCCTTTTGTATTGAAGGGCGTAACAGGTATACAACGGGTAGCGAGATTGATCGGCCCAGATTCGATCAACAAAACCCATGAACCCGAAGTATGTGGCGAATAGCGGGCAGACGATCTCCTTCTGCCTCTCTCAATGGGGTCCGTACGCGGTATTTTGGATGACAGCGAAGCTGGTTAAAAGCCCGTAGCCCGCGAGCACTTTCTCGGACACGTGCTATCCGTCGTAGCATAAATCCTAGCGCTGATGCTATACCCGGGAGGGTCAAGATGAATGATGTACTGAATATGCCCCTCATTTTGCCGTTTGACGCGATTGATCGGACGATGCTAGCGGAGGTCGGTGGTAAGGGAGCTAATCTTGGCGAGCTGGTCAAGGCCGGGTTTCTGGTGCCACCGGGATTTTGTGTCACGACAGCAGCCTATGGGATGGTTGCCAAGGAGACGGATCTGGAGCCGGTGCTGGCGGCGCTGGACCACGCGCACAAGGGCAAGGTGCCGCCGCCGGGAGCGCTTGCCGCAGCGGCCCGAGCAGCGATCCTCGCCGCGCCACTCCCGGATGAGATCGCAACTGCAGTCACGGCTGCCTATAAGGGGCTGGCAGGCGATGGTGGCATGGTGCCGATGGCAGTGCGTAGCTCGGCAACCGCCGAGGATCTACCGGATGCCAGCTTTGCGGGGCAGCAGGAGACATATCTCAACATCGTCGGTACGCAGGCAGTACTTGAGGCAGTACGACAGTGCTGGGCCTCGCTATGGACCGATCGGGCAGTAGCCTACCGTGCACAGGAAGGACTCAACCAGCGAGCCGTGCAGCTTGCCGTCGTGGTGCAGCAGATGATCCCATCGGTCGTCTCGGGTGTCCTATTTACTGCTAACCCGCTGACCAACCGGCGGCAGGAGGCGGTCATCGACGCGATTCCAGGGCTTGGCGAGGCGTTAGTTTCGGGGATGGCGAATCCGGATCACTGGGTGATTGACCGCGCAACCATGCACATCACGCAACGGCATGTGAACGAGCCCGGCGTGGTGATTCGTCCGAAAGCGGGGGGAGGCACGGAGCAGATCAGGCTGCCGGCGGAGAAGGGGCGGTTGCCGGCCTTGACTGATCGGAGCGTGCTTGAGCTGGCACGGCTAGGAGCGCAGGTCGAAGCGCATTACGGCAGGCCCCAGGATATAGAATGGGCCTTGGACGAAGCCGGTACGCTGTGGCTGGTGCAAACGCGGCCGATCACGACGCTCTTCCCCGTGCCCAAACCACAGCCGGTCAACGACACTGTGCATGCCTACTTTTCGTTCAATATCGCGCAGGGGGTGCTTGGGCCGCTCACGCCGATGGGACTGGATCTTTTTCGGCAGTTGGCGACAGGTGTTGCGGGACTCCTAAGACTGCCGCCCGATCCGGCCAGGGCATCGCACATCCTTACCGAAGCAGGATACAGGGGATATATTGACGTCACGGCGGTGCTGCATTCGCCAGTGGGGCGGCGCCTCCTACGCGGCCTCCTGCGCGTTGGCGAACCGCGTACCGGTGATGCACTTGAAGTGCTGCTGACCGATGCACGCTTTGCGCCCGGCGGTCTGAAGTCCACCTGGCATGGACTGCGCCGGGTGCTTCGCATGGCGGTGCGGATGCATGTTCCGGAACGGGTGCTACTGGCGTTTGTGCGTCCCGATTGGGGGCGGCAGGTAGCGCAAGGACGGGCGGAGGCGTTCCTTGCCGAGGCCGCAAGGCCATGCGCTGAGCCGGCAGCTGCCCTGGAGCGAGCCGTAGCCCTGTTGACGAGCGCGCCAGAACGGATGGTATTGCCCCTGATCGGATTAGCGCTCCTGCCGGGCTTGGCGTCATTTGAGCTTGCTCGACGATTGGCCGCGGATGCGGGTCGGGACGACCGCATGTCCATGGTGACACGGGGACTGCCGTATGACGTCACCACAACGATGAATCTCGATCTATGGCAGGTCGCGACAAAGCTCCGGGCGGACTCGGCGGCGAACAAGGCGCTGGGACAACAAACGCCGCAGGAGTTGGCGGCGCTGTATCAGCGAACGAGCTTGCCTCCGGTCTTACAGGAGGGCGTGAGGGGGTTCCTCGAACGCTATGGCGCACGTGGCGTCGCTGAAATCGATGTGGGCTTGCCGCGCTGGCGCGATGATCCGATGCATGTGCTCGGAGTACTGGCGAACTATGTACGGCTGACCGGTGCCGACGCCGCACCCGACATTCAATTCCGACGGGCACAAGTGGAAGCAAAGACTGCGATGGCGCAAATGGGTGAAGCAGTAAGGCACGACGGAGCGTTTGGTCCACTGCGAGCGCTGGTCCTGGGATGGCTGCTGCAACGGGTACGGGCGCTGGTGGGTATGCGTGAGTCGCCGAAGTTTTTTTTGGTGCGGCTGTTGGGCCGCAGCCGGGAGCTGCTCGAACAGGCGGGAGCCGGGTTGGTGCAGGTCGGACGACTAGAGCAAGCCGACGACATCTTTTTTCTCCACATAGCCGAGGCGCGCGAGGCATTTGCGGGGCAGGATCAGCGGTCGTAGGTGCGC
>JBBRHB010000287.1:0-6488 GCA_038223355.1 Chloroflexales bacterium | reverse complement strand
ATGACGATGCCCGGACTGGTTGCCTCAACCTGTTGGACAATACGTGCCAAGACCGCGCGCAGCCCCTCCGCGAGGACCAGTTCGCTTAGATCGATGAAACGGATGCTGCTCCCAATTTGGGCCGGATCGAAGAAGTTAAATTGCTGTTGGTGGCGGAGGATCTTGAGCGGTGGCTCGCCCATCACCGTGAAGTAGAGGGCAGGACGGGTGGGGGAAGCGTTGGCAAACATGAGCTGATGGACCAGTGTCGTCTTGCCGGCGCCAGGCGTGCCGGTGACCAGGTTAAAGGAATATTCAAGTAAGCCACCACCGAGCACCGCGTCGAAGCCGGGGACACCGGTTGAAAGCAATGGAAGTGAGACACGGGATCGATCGCTCATAGTGTGGCTGCTCCTGTAAAAGTGTCCGGGGCCACCAGTGACGGTTCCAACCAGGCCTGGTAGATGAGGCGGGCACCGAGCTCAGCGCCAATGAAGGTGAAGAGTAGCGTGATGAAGCTGGTAAAGGCGGCCAGCACGACGTCGCGCGTCTCGTCCACGCTGCGTCCATTCAACGTAGCCGACCAACCCAGGGCACCCAGCCGGTGTGCGGCTTCGCGCGCGACCGAATCGCCTACGCTGGCTATTGATGGTTGGGCAAGCGACTGGGCGCGCGCCCAGAGCGAGTCAAAACCGGCCTGGCCCAAAAAGACGCTCAAGCTGGCACGCAGCCGCGCATGGGCATGGTCTGCGGCAGCCACGAGCGCGGCCGGGCTCTCGTTCTCTACGGCCTCGTGACTCAACAGCCAACGGCCTAAATCTGCCGGAGTAGGCGAAATGTCGAGCATGCAATGCCCCTACGCTCATCACGGTTATGCTAACTCAGCCTCTGGGAGTGCTGTCATGCGCAGCACGATGCAGGGAGCAAAGATGTGCAGCCACGGCAGGGTGACAGCCGAGTCTGAATGATCATTATAAGACCCGTAACGTATGCCAGTATAGCATGCTATCGGTAAGTAACGAGTGGAGTAGTTGTACAAAGCAGGGTCCTGTGGAAAGATGGTACATTTGTACCAGCGCTTTTCCCCTGCTCTTTACCTGCGCCATAGATGTAGACTGAGGGCACGTGGCGACAAACTGAGCATTACAATGCTATACTTGGTGACGGCAATGATGCCGGCCGGATGACGGTAGTTGGAGGCAAAAGGAGACATGATGGCGACGAACGAGGAAGATGCCCTCACAGAGCAGCACGTGGGCCAGGCCGACAGCCTGACTATGTATAGCAAGATCATTGAGCGGTCGCCCCTCGCTATGGCCATTACCTCCGGCGCGCAACACATCCTGCGCTCCATCAACGCCGCCTTTGGGCAGCTCAGACAGACCGAGACGCAAACGCTACTGAATCAGAGCTTTGGTGACGCCTTTCCCGCAGCCAGGGAGCAGGATGTCGTCGCGCTGCTTGACCGTGTATTTCGCAGCGGCGAACCGGAAGTCACGCGCAACTACGAGCACCCGCCGGCCGAGCGGGACGGCGTCCCCTGGATATACATGGTGTGGCCGATCCTCAATCAGTATGGGCAGCCAGAAGGGCTTGTGCTGCAGTTGCACGACAGCACCAAGCAGGTAGTAGCCCGCCTGCTGGCCGAGCAGGCGGTGGTTGACCTCCGGACGGTCAATGAACAACTGCTCCTCGCGGCGCTGCGCGAGCAGGCGCAGGCCGTGACGGCCCAAGCGCAGGCGCTCCATGATAGCCTAACCGGGCTGCCCAACCGCCGGTTGCTCTTGGATCGTCTGACACAGGCTCTGCCGAGCGGCCACCGCGATCCCAGCCCATTTGCCCTGCTGCTGGTCGACCTTGATAACTTCAAAGCCGTGAATGACAGCCTGGGCCATCCGAGCGGGGATCAGCTCTTGATCCAGATGGCGGGACGTTTGTCGATGCATACCCGTCCTGAAGACACCGTCGCACGACTGGGTGGCGATGAGTTTGCAATCCTGCTGTGGGAGATTAGCACTGTCAGCGACGTTAGGCATATCACCGACCGCATCCACAATACGCTGAGTGAGCCCTACAACATCGATGGACGTGCCATTCTGTCGAATGCGAGTATCGGCATTGTCTTGAGTACACCGCGGTATATGGGAGCCGAAGAGCTGATGCGTGACGTGGACGTCGCACTCTACCGCGCCAAGGCGCTCGGCAAGGGGCGGTATGTTATCTTCGATAGTGCCATGCACGACCAGGCGCAGGCGCAGGCGCAGCTTGAAAGCGAGCTGAGCCGCGCCATCGAGCGTGAGGAGTTTATACTGCATTACCAGCCGGTTCTATCGCTCCATAGTGGCACGATCATCGGCGTGGAAGCGCTCGTACGCTGGCAGCATCCGGTGCGTGGCAGCGTCTTGCCGGAAGAATTCCTGCCGGTCATGGAAGAGATTGGGTTGAGTATCCCACTCGGCGAATGGATGCTCCGCACGGCGTGCGCGCAAATGAGCGCGTGGCACGCGGCCGGCTTACCGGCGGTATATGTGGCGGTGAATCTTTCGGCCCGCTGGCTCAAGCAACGCGATCTCGCTGCCATCGTGACCAAGATTAGTCAGGAAACGGGGTTAGCTCCCCAATATCTACATCTGGAACTGACCGAAAGTAGTGTGATGGAGGATGTCACAGTATCCATCGCCACGCTGCAAGAATTAGCCACGCCGGGTGTGCACGTGTCGGTGAATGCCTTTGGAACCGGGTATTCATCGATCAGGTATTTGAAGCGTCTACCGCTCACGGCGGTGAAGATTGACCGGTCGTTTGTGGATGACATTGGCAAAGAGCCCAATGACACGGCGATTACCGCTGCGATCATCAGCATGGCACATCGCCTCGGATTACAAGTCATCGCGGAGGGTGTCGAGACGGATGTGCAACTGGCCTACTTGCGGACCGAAGCGTGTGACGCGATCCAGGGTTCCTTGGTCAGCCCCGTGTTACCGGCCACGGCTATCACTCAGTTCTTGTCAGAGGCTGCCAGGAGTGTGAACCAGAAGGTACTGCCCTGACCCTCAAGACTAGCGAGGCCGAGCGTCCCACCCATGAGCTCCACCGACCGCTTGGCAATCGCCAAGCCCAGGCCTAGGCCGCCATACCGGCGCGTAAAGGAACCATCGCCTTGCGTGAACGGCTGGAACAGCCGGGCGCGCGCCGCCTCTGAGAGACCGATGCCCGTGTCAACCACCGCAAAGCGCACGACGGGCTCGCCCGACGCGCCGGCTGCGACCGTCGCCTGCACAACTACTCCGCCCTGGCGGGTAAACTTCAGCGCATTGGTGATCAGGTGGCGCAACACGCGCTGTACGCGGTCCACGTCGCCCCGGAGACGAGCCGGCAGGTCAGAAGCGAGCGCAGCGCGGAGATCAAGCTGCTTCGCCTGGGCCTCGGGCTGCGCCGCCTGCACCGCTTGGGATACAAGGAGGGCCGGGTCAAGATCAGTGAGATGGAGGGAGAGTTGCCCAGCCTCAATGGTGGCAAGGTCAAGCATATCGCTGAGCTGCATAAAGAGCTGATTGGCCGACTCGAGTACCAGGCCGACATTGACATGCTGCTCCTCATCCAGGGGGCTGTCGAGCAGGAGTTCCGTCAAGCCAATGATGCCGTTCATCGGGGTGCGGAGTTCGTGGCTCACGGTCGCAAGAAACTCGCTTTTCAGGCGTGATGCGACAAGGGCTGCGTCGCGGGCCTGCACCAACTCGCGCGTGCGCTCTTGCACGGTGGCCTCAAGTCGCGCGTTGTGGTTGACGAGGTCGTGGTGCAGGCGGCGGGTCTCGAGCAGATTGCGGACACGGAGTACCACTTCAATCGTATCGAAAGGCTTGGTTAGGAAATCCCGCGCGCCCAACTCCAGCGCACGCTGCTTGGCGGCACGCGTACTATCTGCGGTTAGTACGAGGACGGGGAGGTAACTGTCTGCAGGAATAATGGTGCGAAGCTGCGTGAGCACGGTATAGCCGTCCGGCGGGGGCATGCTCAAGTCGAGCAGGATCAGGTCGGGCGGGTCGGTCTCCACAAGCGGCAGGACAGTGAATGAGTCGGTCGTACTGGTGAGATGGGTAAAGCCGTGTTTCGTTAGTAATTGCTCGAGCAGATCAACATTGGCTTTGTGGTCGTCGACGATCAGAATATGGGCTGCGGTGATGGCATCGGTAGGCATGGTTAGTCTTCTCCCAGGGGCATGGCTTGCAGGACACGGTCCAGCTTCGCGTCGGCAGTGAGCATCATGACCGGCGTCTCATTCGTCGCTACGAGAGGCAGTTCGATCCAGAAGGTGCTGCCGGTACCCACGATACTCTGCACACCGATGCTGCCGCCCATCGCTTCCATGAGCCGCTTGGAGAGCGCCAAGCCCAGCCCCGTGCCCTCAATCGTGGTTTGGGCGGCATCCAGCCGCTCGAAGGGCATGAAGAGCCGGGACAGCAGGTGCGCCGGGATGCCGGCTCCGGTATCGTGCACGGCCAGCCGCAGCCGGTCAGGCGCTACGACGGTATAGCTCAGGTGGACGCTGCCGCCGCTACGGTTGTACTTGATGGCATTGGCCAGCAGGTTCAAGAGCACCTGTTTGAGCCACTGCTGGTTGGCCAGGACCGAGTGGTGGCAGTCCTGCGCGGGCACGGTGGCGAGCGTCACACGATAGTGCGCGGCAACGGGGGTAATGAGGGCGATGGTCTCTGCCACGAGGTCGCCGATGTCGACCGGCTCCGGTGAAATCGAGAGGCGGCCACTCTCGACGGCAGTGATATCCAGGACTTCGTTGATGAGCGTGAGCAGGTGGCGGCCGCCCTTGAGGATTTGATCAACACTTTCTTGTTCCGACGGCTCAAGACCCTCCATTTCGAGCACCTGGGCAAAGCCAAGGATGGCGTTGAGCGGCGTGCGCAACTCGTGGCTCATGCGCGACAGAAACTCGCTCTTCGCGGCGTTGGCCTGCTCGGCCACGAGCCGGGCTTGGTGAGCCTGCTCGCTGCGCAGCCGCTCGGTCAAATCGCGCACGAATGTTTGCAGCCGGCCGTCAGCGAGCTGTTTCGAGATGCTTTCTGCTAGGAAATGGGTCCCATCCTTACGGCGTATTGAGCACTCGATCACCATCGTCTTGCCGGTCTGCAATAACTCCTGCCACTGACCCGCAACGTCCTGTTGGTTGGTGAGGACGGCATAGTCCTGGGCCGTGAGGTGCAGCAACTCAGCATGGGTATAACCGAGCATCTCGCTGGCCTTCACGTTGGCGTCGAGGATCTGCCCCGCGGGATCGGTTGTAAAGATCGCGTCAGGTGCCTGATCCATCATCATGCGGAGCCGTTGCTCGCTTTCAACGAGAGCGTGCTCAGCTAGCTTGCGCTTGGTAATGTCCTGGCTAGCCCCCATAATCCACGTAGGCGTGCCTTGTTGATCAACGATGACCCGCGCATGGTCGATGATTACTCGGATCGAGCCATCGGCACGCACGATCCGATACTCTTGACCAAAGGTGCCTCCGTGCAGGCAGGCGCGTTCGACTGCCGTCATGACCGGCGAACGATCCTCGGGATGCACGTAGCTTAAGAATGCTTCGCAGCTGGCCGGCTCGCTTTGCGGCTCCAGTCCATAGATGCGGTAGAACTCATCTGACCAAACCTCCGAACCCGTCGCGATATTCATGGTCCAACTGCCGACATGAGCCAGGGCCTGGGCCTCGGCAAGCTGCACGTCATTCCGGTACAACGTCGCGCGGGCCAGTTCGCTCTGCCGCTGCAGCGTCCGGTGCCGGCGTACCAAGATAGAGGCAGCGATAGTTGCAACGACCGTGCTAAAAAGAATCGTCAGCAGATGGGATTGCCAGAGCGTGATGCCCCGAAACAACAGCTGTTTCAGTTCCTCAAAGGCTGTCATGCCGAGCAGCATCGTGAGCGCGGTGATCGGTAGGGGGTGGAGCATGGGATGCCATTGCCGAACTGCTTGATCGTCTTGGGCCATCAGGATATCCATCGTCGGTTGAGTCTGGCGTTTGCCGGCGGTAGGCATGATTAGTGTCCTCCGAGGGGAATGCCTTCCAGGACATCGTCAACGACGGCGAGAAACTGCGCGACATCGAGCGGCTTGGTCAGATACGCGGTAGCCCCCGCCGCGAGCAACTCCTCACAACGGCGCGGGCTTGCGTCGGCACTGAGTATAATCACCGGCGTCTCGTGCGTCGCGGGGTCGGCCCGCAGTTGGCGTAGCACCTCGTCGCCCGACAAGTCGGGCAAGTGCAGGTCAAGCACGATCAGGTCGGGATGATGCTCTTTTGCTAGGTCTAAGCCCAGACGACCCTGGAGCGCCGGTAGCAGGATTATCTGCGGACGGTGCAGCAACACCTTCTCAATGAGACGGAAGTTAGAAAGATTGTCCTCAATGTAGAGCAGTTTGCGCGAGGACTGCAGCGGCGTGAGGGGTGCCGGCAGCGGGTCGGGAGCGAGCTGTGGAACCTCGTCCAGGTGGTCGCTCGCTGC
>JBBRHB010000286.1:0-6556 GCA_038223355.1 Chloroflexales bacterium | reverse complement strand
CGAAGGGGTGCCAGGTTAAGCAATACGCCGTCGTCGATCTCTGGACGCCATCCGACAACCTGGCCACGCTCGTCGGTCTGGCTGTCACGTGCAGCGCTTTTTGTCGTAGTTCTTGCAGGATTATGTGTCGCACCTGACATTCGGATCGCCACCTACAGATTCCGAGTATGCCTGCAAATCCACTGCACAGAATAGCCCTTCTAGGGAGTAGAATGGCAGAAGTAGGTGTCATCTGTCGTTCGCCTTCGCCCCGCTGACACCGCTCGATCAGTCCCAATCCACGTCACGGAAGAGGTGACGACCTATGACCTTGGAGTCTACGCCGGTCCCTGACAGCCTGGGAGCGTGGATCCGCCACTATACCCACTTCGCGATCACCGGCGTCCGGTCACCGAACGTCGCGCAGAAAGTGGCCTTGCACCTTGACCGGTTCCAGCAGTTCTTCATCCAGCGCTATGGCCATGAGCGTGTGTCCCTGTGGGTACGTCGGGATGTGCTTGCCTGGCAAACTGCCCTTCAGCAAACCGGCTTCGCGCCGGCGACGGTCAACAACCATCTCGCAACCCTTTCCGCCTTTACCACCTGGGTCCACGCCCACGCGCCGCACCTTTTTCCACTCGGCGATCCCGTCAAAGGGGTAGCGGCCCTCAGCCTCGGCCCCCTCGAACCCCGCGCGCTGAGCACCGACCAACTGCAGTCGCTGAAAAGTCTGTGCGACCGCTTGCCGCGCATGCACCAGTTAACTGGGCGGCGTTGGACGGGACGAGCCGCTGCTCCGCTGCGTGCCCAGAGCCGCCCATGGCGGGATCGGGCCATCATCTTCGTGCTGCTCTCCACCGGGTTGCGACGGGAAGAGCTCGTTCGCCTCGATCTCGAGCAGGTCTCGCCCCATACCCCGCTGACCTTGCGTGCGGTCCATCGTGCCCGGATCACGCGCGTCCGTGGGAAAGGCAAGACGGAACGCGCCGTCTTTCTTTCGGCGGATGCGCGGCAGGCGCTGGCCGACTATTTAGAATGGGAACGGGGGCGTGACTGTACACCGACGACGACGGCCCTCTTTCTCAGTGCCCGTGAAGTTGCGGCACGGGCGACCGACGGGCGCTTGTCCTGTCGCGCAGTCAATCGTATTCTGGAACAAATTGGGCGGCTCCACGACGCCGAGGTCCGCGACCCGGCACGACAGATCGCCCCGCTGCGGCCACATGACCTCCGCCATACCTTCGCCTTTCATCTCGCACAGGTAACCGGCGCGGATAGCTATGAACTGGAGCGCCGCCTCGGGCATCGCTCCCAGCGGTATATCCAGCGCTATACCAATCCGCCGGAAGCGATTGCCGCAGCCTATATCGAGGAGTTCTGATCATGGCGGATGGCTCGCCAGAACGTCTGCTTTCGGACGAGGAGCGCGCACAGGCCCTCGACCGCTTCTATCTCCTACGGCCCGTGCTCGAGGATGGTGTGCCATTGCGCCAACTTGCCCAGCAGCACGGCCTCCTGCTGCGCACGCTGCAACGCTGGGTTGCCCGCTATCACCAGGAAGGACTGAGTGGCTTAGTCCGGAAAGTGCGGGGAGATCGGGGCAAGCACCGGCGAATCCCAGCCGACCTCCAACGCCTCATTGAGGGTCTGGCGCTTCAAACACCACCGCCGACTGCGGCGTTTGTCCACCGCCGGATTCGTGACGTGGCGATCCAAAACGGGTGGGCACCACCGAGTTATCGGAGTGTTGCCGCCATCATGCAGGCGCTCGATCCTGGCCTGGTGGTGCTTGCCCATGCCGGACCAAAAGTCTATCGTGAGACCTTTGATTTGATCCATCGGCGCGAAGCCAGCGGCTCCAATGAGATCTGGCAAGCCGACCATACACCCCTCGATCTCTGGCTCCTGGACGAGCGCGGTCAGCCCGCCCGCCCCTGGCTGACTGTCATTCTTGACGACTATAGTCGCGCCGTCGCTGGCTATTTCGTCAGTTTTCAGGCACCCTCCGCACTCAATACCGCACTTGCGTTACGTCAGGCCATCTGGCGGAAAGCCGACCAGCGCTGGCACATCTGCGGCATTCCCGCCCAGTTTTACACCGATCATGGCAGTGATTTCACCTCCCACCATATGGAACAGGTGAGTGCTGACCTCAAGATGGAACTTATCTTCTCGCTCCCCGGCAGACCACGCGGCCGAGGGCGGATTGAGCGCTTTTTCCTGACGGTGACCCAACTCTTCCTGTGCGGGTTGCCGGGGTACACACCGCCGGGCAGTCTACCAGCGACCGCCACCCTTACACTGTCAGCTTTTGAGGTGGAGTTCCAGAGGTTTCTGCTCGAAATGTATCACACACGGATACACAGTGAAACCCACAGTGCGCCACAGACCCGTTGGGAAGCAGGTGGCTTTCTTCCCCGTCTCCCCGAGGCCCTGGAGCACCTCGACCTCTTATTGCTGACCGTCGCCAAAGCGCGGCGGGTGCAGCAGGATGGGATCCATGTCAATGGCCTGCGGTACATCGACTTGAATCTGGCAGCCTTTGTCGGCGAAGATGTGACAGTACGCTATGACCCGCGCGATATGGCTGAGATTCGGGTCTATCACGACAACCAGTTTGTCTGCCGCGCGGTCTGTCAGGAACTGGCGGGCCAGACGATCAGCCTCAAAGAGTTGATCCAAACGCGGAACCGACGACGACGTCACCTGCGCGACCACTTGGATGACCGTGCGGCAGCCGTGGCACTTCTCCTAGAGGTCCATCAAGCCGATCCTGTGGCGGCACCTACGGATGCCGAGCCGCCCACACCACGATTGAAACGGTACTACAATGAATGACGCCGGGATCACCGCAGCCCATCCGTTTGTGATCACCAAAGAATACCGCAGGTTTGTCGAATTCTGCGATGTGTGTCGGCAGCACCGCTACATTGGCTTGTGTTACGGGCCACCAGGGGTGGGCAAGACCCTGTCCGCCCGCCACTATGCCCGGTGGGATCTGCTGGAGCAGACGCTCGAGCACATCCTCCGCGATACGGTGGGCCTCGCCGAGGTGCGCGACTGCCGCGCCGTCTTCTATACGCCTGCCGTCGCGAACAACCCCAACCAGATTGCGCGTGAGGTAGCGCGCCTGCGGAGCCGCCTGACGCGGCTGCTTGAGGTGGTCACGCCGCCTGACCGGGACGCCAATCCGGTGTCAAGGAGTCGTGACGAGACCCAACTGTTAATCGTGGACGAGGCTGATCGTCTGAAAATGGCCGGTTTAGAGCAGATCCGAGATATCTACGATCGGGATGACCTGGGGGTGATCCTGATTGGAATGCCGGGGCTAGAAAAGCGGCTAGCACGGTATGCCCAACTCTATTCGCGGGTTGGTTTTGTCCACGCGTTCCGGTCGCTGAGTGAAGCCGAGTTGCGCTTCATTCTTGCGCAGAAATGGGACACACTCGGATTTCAACTGGAGGTCACGGACTTCACGGATAGTGAAGCGATGGCCGCAATTATCCGCATTACGGGCGGCAACTTCCGGTTGCTGCAGCGGTTGTTTACACAAATCGAGCGGATCCTGCACATTAACGAATTGCGTGTGGTGACCAAGGAAGTGGTCGAAGCGGCACGCGAAGGGCTGGTCATTGGACCCATGTGATCACAAGACACCCCACTGTCGCTGCTGAGGTGCCTCCCACGAGGTGCGTCACTGTATTCTGCAGAAATGGGGCTCTTGTCCAAAGTTCGTGAAGTGGGTGGGTCGGTCCCAAACGCTGAGGCTGTACGGCCACATATGGCAAGAAAAGGAACGAGCAGAGCTACGTTTTCCCCTCGTCGTGCGACTACATCACTCGCGTCGATCCCTGATCACGAACTTTGGACAAGAGCCGAAATGGCGACAAATAGCGTTGCACGTGACAGCCAATACCGCTCCCAACCGTTATTTAGCATGAGTGTTCGCAGGGCTGCCAGCGCATCACTCGTTGCTGCGCTCCACTGCATGCCCCGGTTCTTTTGTCGCCGTGCCATGATCAGATCATTCGCCTTTTCCACGTGCGCACTGCCGATGTACTGTCGATCAATCCGGCGCTGGCAGTAGTTCGGGATCCACGCCTGCCGGGCTTGGAGATAGGTGATCAATTCGTCCAGGTTCGCCGCGTTCTTGCTCTCGGGGCGTTCCGCTTCCACCACCTCGATCGCACCCACCACGTCGCCGTGCCACAAGCGTCGATACAACCGCCGCAGGAACTGCGCTTTGGCTGCCTTCCCTTTGCAGATGCGACTGCTAAGGTCGTAGCATTTCTGCTTGAGGTGGTGCCAATCGAAAATCATCGTCTTGTCGCTGACGGCGGCGAGGGTGTCGGTAAAGAAGCTGCGGATCCAGCGGGCGCCATCGGCAATCAGCAGCAAGGAGTTGAGCACGCCAAGTGCAACTACGACCGTCACCTGCAGCTGCTGGAGGAACGTCGCACCGACACCCGTCACGTAGCGGTAGCCGTCGACCGTCGCGATGCGTGCCGTCCGCAGTTCGAGAAAATGGCCGACTTCTGGCTTGCGGGCCAGCACTTTATCCACCGTCAGCCGGACCTGATTCCGCTCCAGTCCTGGTCCGAGGTGACGCAACTCCTCAACGGGGCAGGTCGCCTCCATCCGCCGAGCGGCGAGCACGCGCTCCCAGTCGGCCCATGACACACCGTCTGGCGGACAGACATGTTTGCTTGCTAACGCTGCGTCGACGGCTGCGTTCAGGTTGGCTGGCCGGCCGGCTCGTCGCCGCGGTTGCGTATGCGGCACGACGTTGAGCTCCAAGGTGGCGAGGTCGTCGCGAGTGGTCAACGCGGCGATGTCGGCCTGTTCGGCCTGACGGATGATCTGGCTATGGCTGCGTACCAAGCTGCGGATCGTCGTGTCCGAGAGCACCTTCTCATCATGCGTCTGCCAGCCAAGGAGACGCGCGACCGAGGCAAACGGCAACTCCTACGGCAGCAGACAGGCCCATTCCTACAGGCCACGCATGATGATGACGCCCTTGTGGGGAGGCAAGGCGGCATTACCAGGGATCACGTGCGTCTGTAGCGCAGGATGGGAACAGACCTGGCGGGAAAGGGTGAGCGTCCCAAAGCGGCTCGCGACCGTGACGGGTTCGTGGCCGTCAGCGTGGAGCACGTGAGGGGGAAAAGACTGACGGTGCTGGTCCGTCAGTTCAGCATCGATCAGGTCCCATTGGGCTTGGAGCGTACAGCGAAGGATGGCGTTGCCGGTTTGGTGGATGGTTGTTTCGAGATCATTGAGCATGGTTTCCGGCTGTACTGCGGAGACATCAGCAGTCGGAAGGTCGAAGGCGGCGAGTTCGGTCATCTGGTAGAGGCTGGATCGTCGACGCGGCAGACAAGCACACGGATAGAGCTCATCGGGCACTCCTTGGTCACTTCAGCGGCGCTCTACTACCACAACCGAGGAAGTGCCCGACTTCAACTTGACCCAACGCTTATTCGTGCTTCCCGGAGAAGTTCCATCTTTTGTACCATCCATGATCAGGACTAGCGATCTATTCTTACCGGCACTGCTCAGTGTTATAAGGAGTACAAAAGCTATCTGACGGTTTTTTTACACTGTCCTACATAATGAATTCAGGCTTATGTGGCGGCGCGCCGCCACATAAGCCTGGTTGAACGAAGCCGTCGCGAGCACTACGAGATTGATATGGAATTTAAGGAGGGACCTGTGCTCAACAAGCAGAAAGACTCCTTAACGTCTAGCAAAGGAGGGACCTGTGCTCAACAAGCAGAAAGACTCCTTAACGTCTAGCAGGAGAGATGCCATGCCGCTGTCTGCAAACCGCTCTAACCCCGCAGAGGTGCTGACGAGCGCTCACAGCACGGGGCGCTTGGCCCTGGCTGAGCTCCAGACGTGCGGCCTTCAGCCGCGGAAGACGGCCACGCGTCTGGCTTTGGGCTCGATGCGAGTTGGCCCTCGCCGGTCGCCGACTGCTGCAGGCAGTGGGCAAGCGGGCACTCAGTTGGCCGCCCGGCGCGAAGCGCTTCGTTCAAGAATCGTTATGTAGGACAAACGAACGTAGCAAGCGCCTCCTCGAACTCGGGTACACACCCAGTCGTTGCGGACCAATTGTAGATTATGTTGGACATGTGAACGTAGGCGTAAAAAATTTGCTGGATAGCTCTTCTACCCCTATAAGGCAGACTGGGCCGAGCAGTATGGCCGTGATGGGCGGCTAACCGACGAGTTGGGGGTGGGGAGGCTGCCGGCGTTGTCGGTAGCGAATGTGCGCGAGTTGCTGCAAGCAGTGATGCCCTGGGAGCAGTTGTCGCCAGAGCAGGCGCGGCGTCTGGGAGTCAAACATCTGGTGGATCGCTCCCGGTCGACGCGGAGTCGCTTCCAAGCGCAATGCCGCAAGAGTGACCCGAGATGAAATCTAACATTGTCCAACTATGCTGAAGTGATATTTGTGTATGGTAGGTAGCCGTAGCTACCTACCACAGTTTCGCGAGGAGGCCCTTATGAGAAACATGCCTACGACTGAGCCCAAGAAGGTTTCGCAATTCACGCGAGCAGCCGTCCCACTCTTGCT
>JBBRHB010000285.1:0-6558 GCA_038223355.1 Chloroflexales bacterium | reverse complement strand
CGTCTTCTTGGAGGTCAGACGGCGCTCCAGACGAGGATCGAGATGCAGAGCCGCAGGAGCCATACTAGTCCCTCACGAGTGTATTCACCTTGACCTCTAGAAGTATATACCATCGGCATGCCTGTTAACTTCCTAAATCGTGGTCATGCTTGGTTACCGGTAGCCTGCTTGATTGTATGCGATAAACTGATGCGGCGAGAGTGAGGAACTGCTGCGTGTGCCTGCATCGCCTTGCTCACAGACCGCCTCAACACCTGAAGCGAAGGGCTACAAGAAGTCGTGCACTCCTGCTGTGTTTGGGCTCGCGCATTGCCGGCGCTGCGGCGACGCCGTCAATGTTGAGGTGGACTTTGGTGATTCATGGAGAGATGGACGCGGTCTTCCCAGGGTGATCAGAGCGTGATGCGGGAGCTGTGGCAGACCCATCCTACAGCGCGAGGACAAACGACGTTCGCCCGAGCTGAAAACCCGTCAGCGCCTACAGCATTTGGTTGGAGACCATCGTCCGAACAACCAGTGCTTCACGGCCGGGCATCACAAACACGATCTCCTTGCCGGCCATGATGATCACATCAGCGACACAATCCACTACACACGTCACCATGTCGTCGCGCCGCCAAGCCGTCGTCAAGGACGCAGAACGGCCGTGCACGGTCCAGCACCTCACACACAAGCCGGGGGACACTGGGGCCCGTCAGCCAGGCATTCTCGGTTGGCATCGGCCCGCCGATCTCATCGGTCCCCGTTCTGCTCTACCCGTCGGAACATGGTCTGGTGCCGTCCGTTGCTCTGTGCGGCCCTCACCAGACGCGGCCAGACTGGCGCTGAACGACCTCCGGCTGCTCGTCGGTCGTCCCGATGATCTCCATGTGCTGCGCATCTTTGAAATGGCGATAGCCGCCTTGCGGAGAGCCCACCTCTTGCAGCGCCCAGCCATGATCAAACCAGGCTGCAACATACAGCCGCCGCAGGTCTTCTCGCAGGATATCGTGGTCGTAGATCTCCTTGCCATGCTTGTCCGTCAGACCGGTCGACTGCTGATAGGTGAAGCTGCCCCGTTCTCTCAGACCGTCCGACCCCCAGAACCGACCCATACTTGCAGGATCATCAAACGAAAAAAAGACGAATGTCTTCTGGTCAGTATCCCAGGCCCGAAACCTCAACGTGGACATCGCCCCATCTCCTTCATACAAGCATGCGCCTTGTACGACTACTGCGGTGTGCTGGAGCGGGCTTCCCGTGTCGCATCCCTGATCCACACGTCTCGCTTCCTCTGCGTGGCCAGTGCCGACCAGTGCGTGACCCGCATCGGGAACAGTACCACCACTTCGGTCATCGTGCACCACCATGCTCTCGTCGGTGCAGACCCGCCGATAGTCATCCCTGGCGGCTATCTTCCCGCGTCGATGACCACCTGGGCCGCCACCGGCCGGCGCAGCACCGCCTCAAGTGCGCTCTCGAGCAGATCCACATAGCATGCCTCGAACTCTTGGCGCACAAAGATATTGGGAACGCCAATGAGCGCGACCTCGTCGTCGACGTCGAGCAGGGTTGTCGGGCTCATCCAGGTCTCGAAATCGTTCGGGGCAAGCCGCACGTGGATGCCGGCCTGCACCCGGTGCCACAGCTCAGCCAGGGCGACGCGTTCCGGCGGACCGTCGTCTCGCGGCACAACCACAATGCGAGCATCTGGGGGCGCGGCTCGCGGCGCCGCACTCCCGCCAGGAGCAGGCACGTGCGGCACAGCGCGAGTCAGCGGTGGCAGGCGCTGGACCCGAAGCGCGGCGACGAGCACAGCTGCAGGGTTCGTTTTGGCGGGATCAAGGCGCTGCGTCCAGTCGCGCCAGGCTGCGGCCTCTCCTGGGGTGAGGTGATGACGGTCGGCAGCATCCATGGCCTGGCGCTTCGTCAACCCCGCTTCCATCAAGACGGCGACGACGTGTGACGCGTTGGACCCAGGTCGCGTCGTCGTCTCTGCCGTACTCTTTGTCGTCGTCTCTGCCGTACTCTCTGGTATTGCTGCTCCACCATGGAGCTTCGATTCTCCATCGGCAGGGCATCGATTTTCCATAGTGGAGGATCCATTCTCCACCATGGAGCTTCCATTTTCCATGGTGGAAAATGCATTTTCCATGACGCAGCTCTCGCTTGTTGAGCTTCCATTGTCAACGGTGGACGGTCCATGTTCCAGGGTGGAGAATGCATTCTCCAGCGGAGAACAGGCCGTGATTGAGGTGTCTTGAAGCAGCGGATAGCCATCGAGGGCATAGCCGAGGGCCTGCAGATCGCGCTGAATGGCGCGAATGTCCGGACGATACTGCAGTTCCCGATCCCACTTTTGGTGGGGATTATGACGCTCGGCCAGCCAGCCATGCTCGACGAGATACGTGAGATCGCGGCGCAACGTCTGATCAGACACAGCGAGCATCAACTCGCCGATCAGTTCTTTACTGCTCTTATAGATCCAGCCATACGTCGGCTCGAGCTTCAGTTCTGGGTCGCGGCCTTGTTCCTCCGCGATGAACTGGTCGAAATCCACATGGCGCTGCGACCAGTAGAGAAACTGATTGAGTTCCATCGCTCGCCGCCAATGGTCGGTGAGCACCACGAGTTCTTCTTTGAGCACCACGCGGCGCAGGGGTCGCGGCCTGTCGTGCGGGGCTGTCTTCTCACTCCTCATCGCTCCTCCTCAGAGCTGGCCAGTACGTGTCGATACTCCCTCGGTGGAGAAAGATATTGATTATCGGTATCGCTTTTGCATATGCTGTCGTCCATCAATATTCCTCTCCCTCATCGAGCATCGGGTTCTTCATCGGTCCTGCATCGCCCACGGCGTTCCCTGGCGTCATGCCGTGCACGGTCGCTCCGTCGTCGCGCACGGCATGCTGTGCGCGCACCGGCTGGTCTGCGGGACGAGGCAGCGGGAGAGGATCAGCACCCGGTGATGGGCCGCTTGCCTGCAGCCACGCTTCCAGTTCGTTCCGAAGCAGCGGGTGCAGCAGATAGCGTAAGACCGCCCGTATATCCGGCACCAGGAGTTCCGGAGGAACGCCGAGCCGTCCACTGTCCCGGCACAGCTGCAACAGGAACAGCGCTTTCACCACCGCGTGGGACGAGCCCGGCAGCACCGCCAGCGCCGCCGTGAGCTGCTGGTTGAGCCGAAACCCGACTATCCCGTTGCTCATCGGTCGACCCTGACCGTCTGGTTGAGCAGGAACCGGCCATAGCGCGCATAGCCCCACGCAATCGCTGCCTGCGGGTTCGGCACCACCACGGCACCGGGAAACTTCGCCAGCACCGGCTCCACCAGCGCCGGAAGCAACGCACCCCCACCGCCGATCGCGATCGTCGTGAATTGCTTGCCGCGGCCCCATGCCCGTTCGAGCGCTGCTGCGACCTGTGCGCCGACTACCCGGAAGGGTACGTCCCAGCCGTCGGGCAGCGGTACATCCACACTGCCGTACTGGAGCCGTCCTGTGCGGATCGCGGCCTCGACGGCGTAGAGCGGGACATCTACCTCGTGGCTTCCCCCAAGCTGCTGCTGGAGCACCGTCAGCGGTTTCGCTGCGCCCATCTGGAGCGTCAGCAAGCTCGTGCGCTCCGACCGGAGCCCTGTCAGGACCGCACTATCGACCGTCCCACCGCCAAAATCCACGACCCCGATGCTGCCTTGCAGGTAGCGGTCATCCGTGATGTGGCCCGCGTCATCAAGCGCCAGAAAGTAGGCCAGCCCTACTGACTCTGCCAGCACTTTAATTGGGCCGGTCGCTACGGGTGTCATGCCCCAGCGCAGGCGTTCGACCAACGTCTTGCACAGCGCCGAATTAAGTGACCAGGTCGCCGGCAAACCGGTCACACAGCGGGCGTGGGTAAGGAGCCCGGCAACGACGTCCGGATCCGGCCCCATGCAGCGCAGGGCTTCACGCGTCAGCAGCGCCAAATAGTGCGGGTCCGTAATCCGCGCCTGGGTAAACTCGGGCAGGGCCGTCTCGCGAGCCGTCTCCCCGACCCAGTAGCGTGCGCCTCCAAGTTCGATCGTCGGCAACTGGATGAGATCGGTCGTGGGCTGCGGCATGGCCGGTGCTACAAACGACGGAAACATGATGACGAGCGGCTCGTGGCCCTCCTCCAGCACGACCACCTTGCTATGGCTATGGCCCAGGTTGAAGCCGATGCCCGTGGGCCGCTGGGCCACGACCTCCGATGTGAAGGCCAGCAGGCGCGGTGATGGGCTGGCCGATAGCGATAAAACTAGCATTGTCACTGCTCCAAAGAAGGTGTGTATCTCATCGGCGTCGTCATGGAAGAACCTCCTTCGTTAACACGTTCGCTTGTTCACGTGTTAACGGGGGAACATGGCCACCGCATTGCTCGGTCCGTTTGACGTCAAGCATGCGGTTGCACATCGGTCGAACACAGTACTGCCCGGTACAGCCACGCAGCAGCGCTGCATCAACGAGGCACGGCCGGGCCAGGCACGGCAGGTCAAGGCAACGAAACACTTGACACTTCGCATCCTGGATCTCTGCCGACTGTGCCCGCCAGGTACGGTCCCGGGGAAGACGGAACAGGCCGCATGTATTGTCGGGACACTCCTGAGCACCTGCACCGCAGTGGGATGCGATACAACGCGGGAGGCGCAGTATTCGGGTGAATGATCGGGTGAATAATCGGGTGAATGATCGGGTAGCATGCTGAATCGTGCTGTATTCCGGCATCACTTGCTGTCTTTCTGCTGGTCACACTGCACATCCTGCGCGTCATCTTCGACCCCACGACGCCGGCACATTCGCGTCCTCTCACCAAAGCTGTCAATCGTTTTCACGGTGTTGGCCCCTTCGTGTCCTGCCCGCTCCGCTTCCATGACGTTCCTCCGGCACTGCGCTTTGCTCGCTTGCTCGCTCGCGCACCGGCTGTGAGCGGCGGGCACGACGCGGTGGAGTTGTTGCCACCAGTTGCTCGGGTATGGGACGTGCCGGCGGGCGTGGCGTTGCCTGCACTGGCACTGATCATGCTTGGCCAGCCAATCAAGTTCAGGCCGGTCTTCACCAGCCGGGGATTGCACAGCACGACGTTCGTGCCCTCCGCTTCGCGGGCGGCGAACCAGGCCCGGCGCTCACCGGGCTTGACCGTCGTCGAGCGCAGGATCGCGACCTTGAGGGTCGTGCCATGCTGCTCCTCCGCCAGCCTCGTGATTTTCTTGGCGACGTCGACCATCAGGTCGTGCTTGTTGGTATGCTCGCAGAACACGAGCACACGGCGGCTATTTTGGACCTCCGTCGCGGCATACTCGGCCAGCCAGGAGTGATGCGGCAGGATCCGATCATCCGCGTGTGCGGGCGGGGTGTATTCCTGTTTCTTCAAGGTTGACGCAATCGTCTTCGGTAGCCAGGGCGCGTAGGGATACAGCAGGCAACTTTGGAGATAGCTGCCTAACGCATCATGGCCGCCAAAGGAGATGATGCCCCGGCCCTCGGCCGCAAGCTGCTGGTAATCCGCCTGCAGGTCAGCAGGCAGGTCGAGCAGCACGCGCTGCTCGGTATAGCCCGGCAGCCGAAAGCCCATGTGCTTGAGCAGGACCGTGACGGACACGCCTTGCAGCGTGCTCATGAGTTTTGGTGTGACGCCCGGCCGTTCGATCGGTGTGGTGGTCGTGGTGGTCTTGCCCGAGTAATGGCCTTCCGTGATGGAGGTCAGTTCGCGGGTGACGGTGTCCACCACGCCGTTTTCTTCAATAAAGCGGGCCTCGCCGTCCCAACCATACTCCTCGATCGTGGGCCGGTGGCCCAGGCGGAGGAGCAGGCCGTAGACGTCGCTGGCATAGCCGCCCATCAGCGTGCCGGTCAGACCGACCGTGCGATGCGCGGCCGTAACCATCGCGCCGAAGGCCGCGCCGATCGCACTGCCCAGGCTTTTGGACTCGTGGATCTCGTCACAGATGAAGAGGTCCACGAGTCCACCAAAGCGTTTGCCAATCAGCTTCCCGAGCGGATAGCGCGGGTTGCTGGTCGGGCGTTTGCCCCAGGGGACGGCACGGGGCAGGACGACCTGGTAGCCGTCGGCGGTGTAATACGCCGGTGTGGTCGCGCTCAGGATCAGGCGGGCTGTACCGGCAGGATCGCTGATGAGTTCGTCAGCCGGACCAAGCCGGAGGGCGGCACCGTCCGTGTCGTTGGGCGATCGGTCGTGCATCAGCACCTCCACACCCGCCGGCACGCAGTAGGCATAGCGCTGATACGCTGGCGTGTGCCAGAGTGGGAGTTCGCGGTCGCCCACGTTATCGCGCTCGCGCGACCACTGCCCCAGGCTGTCACCGCACCATTCACAGGTGACGGTCGCCAGCCGCGCCGTTTTGATTGCAGTCTCCGGCGTGTAGCTTGAGCCGAGCAGACGATGGCCGCAGCGTGGACAACCTAGCCCCCAGCGGGAGCGAGCGCCACGCAGCAGCTCATCACGCGCCTGCGTGCGTGGTGACACGCCAGGAAGGAGTGTCACGGGCTCCGCATCCTCCGCGACCGCCGCCGCGAGCTCGATTTCGGCCTGGCGCGCTTTGCGCCG
>JBBRHB010000284.1:0-6570 GCA_038223355.1 Chloroflexales bacterium | reverse complement strand
AAGCTGTTCGGCTTCTTCATGAACCTCGTCCCAGCTATAGCCCAGCATTTCAACGAGATACAACTCGAGTAGGCGATGGTGGCGGACCACTTCGAGGGCGATCCGTGCTCCTGCCAGCGATAATACGACACCCTGATAGGGAGTATAGGTCACAAGCTTGAGTTCGGCCAGACGCTTGAGCATACCCGTTACCGAGCCGGGCTTAATACCATCGAGCTGCTCGCCTAGCGCCGCCGTCGTGGCCTCACCTTGCTCCTGCTGCAAGGTGTAAATTGCCTTAAGATAATTGCCGATGGCCGGGGTAATCGCTTTCGTTGGATCTTCTAGGCCAACCATCTGCTCCTACTCCATGGATATTGAAGATCATATTCAGTCTCACCATATTAATGATTTAGTTTTTCCTCAATAACAATCTTGCTCAGCTATTTTGTCAAGTATACAAAAGCACGTACCTTCTCAATGATCGCTGGTGAGCCTAGGATGTGCTCCACGAGGCACCCAACTTGAGGTCATGGGCTTGCACATCAATCATGTCGGCCAAGGCTGGTAGCTGGTTGACCCCCGAGATGCGATCATGAATATACTGATAGAAGCTGACCCCCAGCTTTTTGGTCGTCGCCGCCAACGACATGAAGGTATCCCACGCCTTGGCTCCCTCCGCCGTCCGCGGGCCAAAGCTCACATCCCGTTTCCGCACCCGCTGCCGCGCTCCCAGTTCCGCCGGGTTGTTCTGCAGCGGCACCTCCGGATGCTCCAGCACCTGCAGCAACTGCGCCTTCTTCGCCCGCGTCAGCGCGATGCGCTCATCCAAGGCCCAGTAGCCCGTCCGCGTGGCGAACAGCGTCTCGAAGCTGGCATCCAGCCGGGTCCGCTCCTCTGCCGTCGGCTGCTCTTGGTAGCGCCGCAACTCATGATAATAGGACCAGAAGGCCGTCAGGAACGTCTCCACCAAGGCCTGATGCAGCGCGACGCAGGGCGTCAGCTTCTTATAGTGCCGCCCGGCATGCACCCAGCACAGCGCCAGCTTGTCGGTGACCCACTGGAACTGGGGCGCGTCGTCGCAGACCAGCAGCTGCACCACTGGCACCTCGCTTTGCGCGTGATAGGCCGACACCGCCAGCGCCTCCAGGATCCACTTGCGCATTTGGACACCGACACCCGGCAGGGACGCCGCGAGCAACGGCTGGAGCGTCGCCTCATCCAAACTCTGGTCGCGCGGCAGGCGCAGCAGTTGCTGGTGCCGCACGTTCGACACGCCTATCGCTTCCAGATAGGCCAGGGCATCGTCATCCAGTCGGAAGCGGCGGGGCTGCCCTGCGCTCAGCACGTCGATGATCGTCAAGCGATCCTTGGCTTGAGTGGTACGATAGGTCGTGTGGAGTGGAGTGCAGACGATGTGGCAATGCTGGTTCTGCCCATTCACACGCGTGGCCGTGTCATCAATATGTTGCCAGGGACTGCTGCACAACCCGGCCAGATAGGCCGCCTGTTCCTTATGAAAGGCGTCCTGCTCCTTGATTAGCAGGTTTGAGATGGTCCCGGCCGAGATCTGGATCCCGACATGCTCGAAGAATTCCAGGATCTTCGGCTTACTCATCTGAGAGACATACTAGAAGACGAGGGTGAGCACCTTGATGGCCGGCCCAAACTCGCCAGCGTAGCCGACGGGCAGCGGTGCCCGGTAGCAGCGACCGGTGCTGGGGGCAAAATAGGTCTCCTTGTGAAAGCAGACGTTGTCACTCCGGAGGATGAGATCCTGGACGATGACATCCTCATAGCCGTTGAAGGTGGCGTCGGGCGGAAGAGTGGCGCGATCAAGGGTGAGGGTCTGCTCACGGTCAATGACGATGGTCGCATTCTTGGCGCGCTTCACGCGCGGCTGCGGGAGCTTGCGTTCCTGCTCGGAGGAGTGGTCAGTCGGGGCAGGTGGCGGCAGGGTGGGTTTGGTGGCAGGCTTGCCTTGTTCGCCTTTGAGACGGTTGATCTCATCGCGCAAGCGCTGGTTGTCGGCCTGCGCAGCACGAAGGTCAGCGGTGACAGTTTCGAGCAGATTGAGCAAGTGGCTGACGAGGGCGCGGGTGCGCTCGTCGGGAATGCCACTCAAGTCAAGGGCGTCAAGCATTGTCCACCATGCTCACCGGCTGCCAGTCACAGGCGGGATTATACGCGCGCTGGCGTTTACGGATAGGTGGGCTGACGGAACACCTACCACGCTTTATTGAGATGATACAAAAGCACTGCATAAGTCACGAGACCTTCTGCAGCCAAATGAACGGAATCGCGTAAACACCATATATGGTCTCGTACTTTGTCGGCGGTTCACTGGCCTGGAGCGTTTGACAGGAGTCTGTGCGACGGGCCCAAGGGGTGCTGCTCATCGGGCTTGGTGCCTTCGTGCTTAGCCGTCCACAAGCGATGCAGGCAGAAGTCAAGGCGACCTAAGCTGGATATCAACTGCTAGCTACTATTGACCTTTTGGTAGAATGCAAACAACGAGTCTTTTTAGCGAGCCTTCCGGCTCAGAATGTATGAAGCATGAGTGAAGATTTCGAAAATGTCGTGGTCAAAGACAACCAGGAACAGCAGCGCTTCGAAGCGCTTGTTGCAGGGCATCTGGCGGTCGCTGAGTACAAGCGGGGCGATGGACGCATCACTTTCACCCACACCGAAGTGCCCGAGGCTTTAGCGGGGCATGGCATCGCTAATAAGTTGGTGCAGACGGCGCTGGACCATGCCCGTAGCGAGCAGCTATCAGTGATTCCGCTCTGCCCGTTTGTCACTAGTTATATCCGTCGCCATCCGGACTACCGCGCCTTGGTCGATCCCGCCTACCAGTCGCGGGTGCAGTAACGAGCGAAGGTAGACGGTGGGCGAATAAGGTGGACCGGACTAGACGAATGGATAGGTCGAAGGCCGGCACATCGGGTGAGTCACCTAGGTATATCGCAGTATAGTGTAAAGGAACAGAGTTGATAGGTACACCAAAGGACTGATATCGTAACATGAGCAATGGACGGACCGGGAACGGTGGTCGTAACGGTACGGCTCCGCCGAGCGCGCCGAGGCAACGAGGGCAAGGCTCAGAAGGCTTCCGGCTCAGCATGGTTTTTGCGGCTTTCACCAGTCTGCCGCGCGTGCTTAAACTAGTGTGGGCCACCCAGCCCTGGTTTACCTTCCTTATGGGCGTCCTCACGGTGGTACGAGGTTTTGCCCCGGCGGCGAGCGCAGTCGTAACCAAACTAGTCATTGATAGTGTAATCCAAGCGCTTCCGCCTCGGCATGGCCCGGTGCGGACCGTCGTGCTGTACGTTGGTCTCCAGTTGCTGATTAGCGTGGCCACGAATCTGTTTAGTACGCTCAGCAATATTATCCAGCAATTGCTGCAAGAGCAGGTCTCGAACCGGGTACGGCTCCTGGTGATGGAGCAAGCGAACCGGCTCGATCTGGCCTTCTTCGAAAGCCCCGAGTTTTATGACAAGCTACGCCAGGCACAGGAGCAGGCAGCCTTCCGGCCGGTGACGATGGTATCGCAGACCTTCGACCTGACACGCACGGTGATTACCTTCGCATCGATGATTTTGATCCTTTTGCGTCTTGAGTGGTGGATCGCGCTGGTAGCGTTGCTCGTACCCATTCCTGCCTTTATTGCCGATAGTCGTTATGGCTGGATGGGCTACCAGCGGATGCGGCGCCAATCGCCCGAACGGCGCGAGATGAGCTATTTCGAGACGGTGATGACGACCGATACCTATAACAAAGAGGTCAAACTTTTTGGCTTAGGATCATTCTTCGTTGACCGTTTTCGAACGCTTGCCACGAGGTTTTATGAAGAAAACAAAGGTTTGCTGGTACGGCGCTACCTGCAAAATTTTGGCTGGCTGAGCGTAAGCCTGGCAGCAAATGCCGGGATCTATCTGTATGTCGCCTTGCAGGCAGTCGTCGCGCGCATTACCTTAGGCGATCTCACGCTCTATACACAGGCAGCCCAACAAGTGAGTAGCAGTTTTCAGGGCATTCTGAGCGGCATTTCGAGCACATACGAAAACAACCTGTTCGTCGGAACCTTATTCGACTTCCTAGCCTATACACCGGAGATTGTGTCGCCAGCGCAGCCGCAACCGATCGAGGTACAGGCCAGCAATGGCATTCAAGGGTTGGCGATCGAATTTCGCCATGTTAGCTTTACCTATGTTGGCAAGAGCGAACCAGCGCTCAAGGATGTGAGCTTTCGAATTGAGGCAGGCGAGGCAATCGCGCTGGTTGGGCGCAATGGAGCGGGCAAAACCACGATTATCAAGCTGCTCAACCGGCTCTATGATCCCAACGAGGGCGAGATCTTGATCGCAGGACGGAACATTAAAGAGTACGATCTGGCCGAACTGCGGGCACAGGTGGGCGTTATTTTCCAGGATTATGTCACGTACTTTATGACGGCACAGGCCAATATTGGGGTGGGACAAATCCCGCAGATCGATGATGCCGAACTGGTTGCAGCCGCCGCTGCCAAGAGCGGGGCCGATACGGTGATCGCCAAGTTGCCCAGTGGCTATCAGACAATGCTTGGGCGCTGGTTTAACGAAGGCACGCAACTCAGCGGCGGCGAGTGGCAAAAAGTGGCGCTAGCCAGGGCCTTTATGCGGGATGCACGCATTTTGGTCTTGGACGAGCCGACGAGTGCCCTGGATGCACGAGCCGAGTATGAAGTCTTCGCGCACTTCCGAACACTGACGGCCGGCAAAACAGCCATCTTTATCTCGCACCGGTTTAGTACAGTGCGGCTAGCCGACCGCATCCTGGTGATCGAAGATGGGGTGTTGCAGGAGATGGGGTCGCACCTTGAGCTTATGGCGCTCGACGGTCGTTATGCGGAACTGTTTAATTTACAGGCCGACGCGTACCGTTAGTTGGATACCCACATATAGGCGTTGCACGGGGCGTAGTGGGCCACTATACTTCGGCCCATGATTACTGCTCTGATATTTGATTTCGACGGACTGCTGATTGATACAGAGACGCCATCTTTCGAGAGTTGGCGTTCTTTGTATGCCGAGTATGGGCATCCTTTTACGTTGGAGCTATGGCAAGGTGCGCTAGGGACCATGCACGGTTTTGACGCTCTGGCGCATCTTGGGACGCTCGTTGATGGACCGTTTGACCCGGTGGCCACGTTCGCCAAGCGCCAAGCGCATAAGACGGCGCTGGCGATGCAGCAGCCACTGCTGCCAGGCGTATTAAGTCTGCTGGCCGAGGCCAAGGCGCAGGGTATGCCATGTGCGGTTGCGTCTTCCAGTGAGCGGGCATGGGTCGTGGGCTGGCTTGAGCATCATCAGCTGATGCCCAATTTTCGCTGCGTACGCACCGCCGATGATGTTGCTTTAACCAAGCCGGCACCGGATTTGTTTTTGGCGGCGGCGGAGTGCTTAGAGGTCGAGCCGGGAGAGTGCTTGGTCTTCGAAGACTCCTCCAATGGGATCATTGCGGCGCGAGCGGCGGGCATGCGGTGCGTGGCGGTGCCGGGGGCAATTACCAGTCAACTCAAGCTGCCGCCGGCCGACTTGGTGCTGCCATCACTTGATACGCTCCCGCTCCAGGCGATCCTCGCTCACTTCCAGTAACTCTGCGACGGCGGCATACATAATAATGTCGGAGGAGGGCGAACGGCGGGTGCCGATGACGCGGGGTGAGGACAAGCCCGCATTTAAAGCCAGCACTGGAAATTGTGTGGACGAAACAGGGAAAGGCACATAGGAGCGGGCGGCTGCGAGATCATATTCGACCGACAGCAGGCGACCGCCCGGTCGCAAGGAGCGCACAAGGTGACGCAGCACGGCAGGTTGATCGCGCATAAAATGCAGCACATTCGCCAAGAGAATACCATCAAGGCGCGGTAGCGCAAGGTCAGCCGTTATGTCACCCAAAAGTGGCATGACCGTTGGACCGCCAGGAGCCGCTTGCCAGCGGGAGCGCTGGGCCGCAATCGCTTGTCGATCACGGTCGACCGCGTAGATAGCAGATCCAGTGGGCAGGAGGTCGCGCAGGGCAGCAGTAAAGTTACCGCTGCCCGCCCCGAGGTCGGCCCACTTGGCCGGAACAGCCGGCACACCATCCCGGATCAAAGCCATCATCTCGTCATGCTGCATAGCGTTAGCGGCGGGCAATCTCGCGATCACGCTCGCGCGGCAGACGATACCAGACCTCGTCGCAGGCCTGGCGTTCGTCGTCATCAAGCTTGAGAGCGACGCCACCTAGACTTTCGCGCATCTGCTCTGGTTTACTGGCTCCGAGGATGGCCGAGGTAATGCCGGGCTGAGCCAGGACCCAGGCGAGCGCAACATGGGCGAGATTTTTGCCACGTCCCTCAAAGAACGCGCCCCACTCTTGCACGGCCTCGAAGACCACATCCTTCCAATCGCGGCGTTGGTAAAGCTGGCCACTATTCTTGAGCGCGAAGCGACTACCTGCTTCGACCTGCTGGGCCGTGCGGTAGCGACCCGTGAGCATGCCACCGGCCAAGGGATTGTAGGCAATGACGCCCACGCCGTGGGCCTCGCATAAGGGCAGGATTTCGTC
>JBBRHB010000283.1:0-6578 GCA_038223355.1 Chloroflexales bacterium | reverse complement strand
CGCGTAGTTCCTGGGGCGCAAGCACATCGACATCCGCGCCCCAGCTCATTACCCAGCTTTTAATCTCGCGCGTCCCACCGACCGATACTGTCAGGATACAGCCACCGTCGGGCAGGTCGGTCAACTGCTGGGAGTGATGCCACACACTTTCGCGCACCCGCCGCGCGACGGCGGACGTGAAGCGCAAACGTACTTGGACCGGCTCTTCGGCCATAATGCCCCAGGAGGCATCCAGCCAAGCGTATGGATCGAAGTCGTCGGGAATCGTATATTCTTCGTCGAGTAGCTTGGCACTTTGAATGCGCTCGACTTTAAAGGTGCGCAGAGCATTCCGCAGCCGGTCGTGCGCCAGGACATACGAGGCCGGCTCCGAGCGCGACACTTCAAGAAAGTAAGGAGCGATCACGCGCTCCTGCGCTTCGGGCCGATCTGTCGCCCAATAGGAAATGCGGACCAACCGTCGGTCTGCCCAGGCACGCGTCAGAGTTTCCAGGATTTGAATATAATTACCGCGCAACGGCTTGGCCTTGATTACCGCCGCGGCATGCGACATGTGAGTGCTTAAGGTCTCATTAGGCAGCGACGCAGCAATTTTCTCCAGGGCACTAACGACCGCCGGGTTATTTTCGTCTGAGTGATGCGCCAGCAGGCGCGCGGCAAAATAGAGTGCGACGGTCTCGTTCAAATTAAGACGCACCGTCGATTGGTAGCGACCGCGCTCCAATCCAAATTTACCATCTAGCTGCCAGATCGGCGCACCAACCTCTTCCAGCGTCAGAATGTCGCGGTAGATCGTACGCCGGTCAACGCCACAATACGTTGCTAGGTCAACGGCGCTCAACCCGAGGGGGGTGTTATACAGCTTGTGTTCGATTTGTTGAAGCCGAGCCGCCTTGGATTGGGTGCGCAGCGTCATAATGAACGATTACAACGGGAGTTTGAACACGGCCAGTGCAATCATCACGAGGATCAGCACACCTGCAATGATCAGGATGCGGCGCAGATCATGGCGCACGAAGCCGAACTCGCGGGTGTAATCGATCGGCGCCGGCTCAGCCGAATAAAAGCGGCGCGGTGCAATGGGCGCGCCTGCCGGTGCATTTGCAGCAGGATAAGCGAAATGGCGAACCGCCGGCGTTCCAGCCCGACGCTGGGAACGGGTCGGCCGGCTCGAAGACTTGCGTGACTGTGCGGGCATGAGTACTAGTTCCTTCCAACAGGACAGTTTGTTGTTCTCGATTATACCATTCTACGCTCCAACCGGCATCCAGCTATCGCCCCGTGATCATTGGCAGGTTGACCAAACGCTTAACCTCAGGTACCTTTTATTTTCACCCTACGTCAAACAGCAAAGGGACAATTTTATGCCAGCCTCACAGAACCACATTAACTCGAGCACGCCCCTCGGGGCAAACCTCGTCGACGGCGGAGCCACCTTTCGCACGTGGGCACCGCTGGCACTCGAAGTTTACGTGGCGTTGCACGACCCCGGTAAGACTGAGCCAAGTGTTTGGACGAAG
Source organism: Chloroflexales bacterium (assembly GCA_038223355.1). GTDB lineage: Bacteria > Chloroflexota > Chloroflexia > Chloroflexales > Kallotenuaceae > JACDGP01. Next base: position 5,058 of record JBBRHB010000283.1, on the reverse strand, counting down.
GGGCCGGACAACGTATTGGTGAAGGATGGTAATGGCTATTGGAGCGGTTTTTTCCCCGGGGTGAAAGAGGACGACGAGTATCGGTTTTATGTGGTGGGTACTGGCTCCGAAGGTTTCAAGCGCGATCCGTATGCACGAGAACTGCACATGGATGGCTACCCAGAGTGCAACTGTATCGTGCGTGATGCTACGACCTACATTTGGAACGACCAGAACTTCCGTCCACCAGCCTTCAATGAGCTCATCATTTATCAGTTTCATTTTGGCGTCTTTTACGCCAAGGATGACCAAGGCGATGATCTTCGACCCCATCGCGTCTGCAAATTCCTGGATGTGGTCGATCGGATCGAGTACTTCGCTGACCTTGGTGTGAATGCGATCATGCCGCTGCCGTTCCAAGAGTATCAGACCGAGAACAGCCTCGGCTACAATGGTACGGATCTCTTTTCGCCAGAGATGGATTACGCAGTGCGTACGCCAGAACTTGCGCCGTATTTAGCACGAGTTAACCGGTTGCTAAAAGCAAAGGGGGCTCCCGAAAAAACCACGGCGGAGCTCACGGGACAGATCAATCAGCTGAAGACATTCATCGATCTGTGTCATCTCTACGGCATTGCAGTAATCGCAGACGTGGTTTATAACCATGCGGGTGGCGATTTCGGTGATCAAAGCCTATATTTCTTTGACCGGCAACCGGGACCCGACAACGCCAACAGCTTATATTTCCTGCGGGATGGCCACGCCGGCGGCCTCGTCTTCGCCTTTTGGAAGCAAGAAGTCCGCCAGTTCCTGATCGATAACGGCAAGATGCTGCTGGAGGAATACCATCTTGATGGCCTGCGCTATGATCAGGTGACAGTCATTGATGAGCATGGGGGCTGGTTCTTCTGTCAGGATCTCACCAATACCTTGCGCTACGTGAAACCCACCGCGTTTCAGATTGCGGAAGACTGGGGCAGCGAGCGCTGGAAAGCGGTCGCGTATCCCCCGGAGGGCCTGGGCTTCGACATCGCGTACAGTGATGCGTTGCGCAATAATCTACGTGGGGCAATCGCGGCAACGACGGGTGGGAGTACTGCGTCTGTGAACCTCGACAACGTGCGTGATGCCTTGTATATGACCTACAAGGATCCAGGGAGATGGACCGTCTTCCAGTGTATCGAGAATCACGACTTGCTGGATGCCAACCACGATGACCGACAGCCGCGTATTCCTGTACTAGCTGACCCGAGTAATGCGCGCTCGTGGTACGCACGGAGCCGTGCAAAGGTGGCCACCGGAATTCTCCTTACGGCACCAGGGGTCCCGATGATTTTCATGGGTCAGGAATTCCTGGAAGACAAGTACTGGACAGACTGGCCGGGTAAGCCCGAGTTGTTGATCTGGTGGCAGGGACTCGAAGGCCAGGATAAGAACATGGCGGACCAGCATCGCTTTACACGAGAGATGATGTGGCTGCGACGTAAACAGCCAGCTTTACGGGGTGAAGGGCTGAATGTCTTCCACGTGCACAACGACAACCGCGTCATCGCGTTTCATCGCTGGCTACCGGGGATTGGCCGCGATGTGATAGTGGTGGCGAGTTTGAATGAGAGTACCTTTTATAACTACAGCTATCAATTGGGCTTCCCGGCTGGCCATTGGCAAGAGGTGTTCAATAGTGACGTTTACGACAATTTCTTTAACCCCAACGTGCAAGGGAATCCGGGGGGGATCGCGGCGGACGGACCGGCTTTGGACGGTATGCCCAGCTCTGCCAACATCACCATACCGGCCAACAGTATTCTTGTATTTGCTCGAGATTTCGGGGACTTCTGAGCACGAGGGCAGCGCGTACCGTCGAGCAACCGCTACGTAGTCGCTTTGCTGCAGTTCTGCATTCAGGCGCTAGGGTTTAGGCGTGGTGCAGGGGCGGGACGCAGTTCAGCACACGGAGGATCGCAGCCGACGGATACAAATCGATGGTCGTAACACTCCCGAGATCGAGCCGTAGCTGCCAATAACGCCGTGGGTCATAGCCCAGTAGATCGGCGAGGATGAGTTGCAAAGGCGTAGCATGGGCGACCAGTACTACTTTGCCACCACTGTGCTCACGCACAAGCTCACGCCAGGCAGCGCGGACCCGCTCCTGCACACTACTCAAAGACTCGCCCCCTTCGGGTGCATGCTGCCATGGATCAGTGAAGCGTGCCATCGCCTCGACCGCGAAGCGACGGTTGACTTCCGGGTACGTTAAGCCTTCCCAACGACCATACTGCGCCTCAGCCCAGCGCGCATCATCACGCATCGCGACCGGCTGGGCCTGCTGTTGTAGCACAGCAGCGGCTGTTTGCTGCGTACGCTCTAGCCCATCGGCGATCACTGCCGAGATGGCAAAGCGCCGCAGCATCCAACCCAAGGCTTCTGCCCGCGCAAGGCCAAAGGGCGTCAGTGGCTGGTCGGTATATGAAAGATAGCGGTGCTCACGATTCCAGCTGGTTTGCCCATGTCGAACCAGCCAAACGACCGTATGCGCCCGCACGCCCGTCATGGCTGCCGCCGCCGCACGATGCCGATTGCTACGAGCAGCCCGATCAAAAGCACGCCGAAAAAGAGGTAACTAATCCAGCCAGAGCTTGGTACCGCTGGGCTAGGTTGCTGAATGGCACCGCCTGCTAGCAATGGGGTGGGCGTTGCAAGTGTCAAGCGCGTCGCACTGCTTGGCTCCGAACGTGGCGTGGACGATGGCGTGATCACACTGCTCGCTATGTGCGGCATGCTTGCTGTAGTGGTGGGTGTCGGTGCGTTGGTGGTCGTAGCTGGCGCTGCAGTTGCATTCGTGGTCGGGGACGGGTTCTGCGTCGGTGGCGGCGGTAAGGTATTAGCCGTTGGCAGGATCAAGGGGCGGGTCGGTAGCAGGCTCGGCGGCAGCGTATTAGCGGTTGGCAGAACGATGGGCCGCGTTGGCACTGCGGTCGGCGGCTGCTTCGTCCGAACAGTGGTTGCGCTCGGCAGTGATTTGGTCGGCGGCACGGTGGTGGCCACGGGTACCAAGCAAATTTGATCAAAGCTGAGCAATGGTGGCTGCGATCCGCTCGCTACCGATCCTCCGCCCCACGCCCAGCCATCGACGCCACCGGGCTGCACCTGCGTACTCGACGCGCCCAGCGTGCTGAACTGCCAGTGACCGCCATTGAGATGCCAATACGCCCAATAGCGGCAGGCCGTACCACCGGCACACTGGCATAAGCAGGCTTGGTTAGGAAAGGAACAGCCTTGCTGATCGATCTTACAAACCAGCGCGTTCCCACTATCGGTCTGTGCCACGACTTGCAAACCGGATTGTTGCAGCAAATCAAAGCCGCTGATGGACGGCCCGGCAAAGGCGACGCAGGCGGTTGCCACATGGCCGTCACCGAATTGCACCACGATACCGGCTTGGTGCGAGCTGACGATCGGTTGTGGTGCTGCAGCCACCAGCGTACCGGCCAGCACCGCGCCGGCAAAACTGAGTAAAACGAATAAGCGGTATTGCAACTAGCCGTGCCGGCGACGTGTACTGCTCCAGCCGCTCACGAGCAGGCCGCCCGCCGCGACGACCAGGAGCCAGCGCGTATCATCAGCACCGGTATTAGGCAACTGCGCGGGGGTACCAACGCCGGTTGGTGGCTTCGGAGTGCGCGGAGGCGTCGCGTGGGGTACCGGGATCGGTGGAGCGGCGACCGGTACGACACCGGGATGTGCGATGCCGACATAGGGATAACTTTGCTCCAACAAGGCGGGCACGGCCTGATAGGTCGCACCGGCATTATCGTCGGCCTGAGTATCCTGGAAGCGGAAAGCACCACTTTTATTCTGAAAGGCAAGCAGCCGGTCGAGCGGTGTTTTGCCAGACTTCGCGTAGCTTTGGAGATTTTCGCCGCTGGCGAGCAAGCCTTGGATGACATAGGCCGTCGAGTTCGCATCGCTGTCATGGCCATATTGCGAGCTTTGCGAGTATGGAAAGCCGCCATCCGGGTTTTGCTGTCCTTTAAGGTAAGCTAGACCCTTGCGAACGGTAGTGCTATTGCCTTCGGTGGCCATCAGTGCTTGAAGCGCCAGCGCAGTCGTATTGGTATCACTGCCGGTCGCAGCACTTCCGTCAAAGCTCCAGCCACCATCTGCCAATTGCTGAGCTTTGAGTGCCCGAAGCGCTGCCGCCGGAACAGCCTTGGTGTCAGGAGCCTGCGCCAATAAGGCCAGTGCCTGGGTAGTAGGGTCTTTGGCGAAGAGCCCGGTCGCCGGTGAGAAGGCTGCTGCCACGCTTTGACGCATCGTCTGTGCCAGCTGGTCGTCACCTGCCAGTTCTGCTGCCAGCAAAAACTTGGCGGCCAGGCCGGTCTGCTTCGTCGCCTGGGGCGCCAGCTTGCGCAACCCAGCCAAGGCCGAAGCACCGCCGTTCTTGAAGGTGGCGGGTTGTAGGCCGGCTGCTGCTAGGGCATAAACTGCATCGGCCGTTGAGCCGGCACCAAACCCTTTAAAGGTACCATCAGGCTGCTGTTGTGTGCGGATGTAGGCGATGGCCTGGTTTACTGCAGGGCTGGCACCGGGGGTTTGGGCGTGGAGGACCAGGGTTGGGAGTGCCGCCAAGAGCAATGCCAGCATGATCGTGAACTTGTGCAGGTACATGTTGCCTCCTTCTGAAATGCGTGCTTGCCGGCAAATAAAAACGCTCGATTCCTCTGGAATCGAGCGCGTTCAAGCAATACTCGATCACAGACCTGTGCCAGCGCAGGAGTGATCCGCATTTGAACGAGGGTGGCATTCTGGCTCGCGGCGGTGACATCGCAACGCTTGGCAATGTCGTCCGTAGCTTACAGTAGCGTGGACTGCGCCGGATTTTCACCGGCTTTCCCTGTTTGAGCCCTTTCCTTCGTCCGGGCCCCTCGTCCTTTATAATGTGGTTGCTATCTTATCATGCGCCCTTGACCTTGTCGAACGGGGCATTGTGCACAACAGTTACCCTTCGGCCTCCGGACCCGGCTCGATCAACCCGTAATCGCCGTCCTTTCGGCGATACACGACGCTCACCTGATTGTT
>JBBRHB010000282.1:0-6609 GCA_038223355.1 Chloroflexales bacterium | reverse complement strand
GTCCCCGCCGCCGTAAAAATGGCTAGCACTGCGCTTTAGGGCAATCAAGCAGGCAGCGGCCGGCAGAGGATCGCTACCGGTCGTCCCAGTACCTGCGTTAAGATTACCGTTATCGTATCTTCGCCCACCGGTCGCAGTTGCTTTTCGAGCCACTGTGGATCAATGGGCGAACCGCGCTTTTTAACGACTACGTGCCCGACATCCATCTGCCGCAACCGGCTCCGCAGCTGCTTCAGGTTCCAAGGCACTGTTTCGATCACTTCGAAGGCGCGCGCAAAGGGCGTGATGCGCAAGTTGTCGCTGGTTAAAAATGCGATCTGTAGATCGATCTGGGCCGCGTCGAGGAGGTGAGCCAGCTGCTGAACGAGATGTGCCCGAATCACCGCACCGTCCGGTTCGTAGAGGTAGCGCAGTGGCTGGATGACCGCTACAGCAGCCACGTCCGCGAAGCGAAGGATGGCAGCGGCCGGTAAGACCGTTGCCGTGCGGCTGCCTTGCTGTAATTGCCCAAACCACAATACTGCCTCCTTGACCTCGCCACCGACCGATACAACTTCGACTTCACACTGCCACGGTAATGCGTCGTAATCGATCCCGGGTGCTACTTTGGCGCCCAGGCCTGCGACCTGCGGTAACCAGCGCTCGATGGTCCGCAGTGGTGGGCTATAGTCGTCGGGGTTGAACCTGCGGTGCTCGCCGCTGCGCCGGGCCGGGTCGAAGAAGACGGCGGGCGCGAGGGCGAACGAGTCAGTTGTGACATCGGCCAGCAGCCAGCGCGTCCGGTCGGCTACGCCATAAATCTCGGCATTCACCTCGGCCATCCGCAAGCGTACCGCATCTCGGTCAACGCCGGTAACTGACACATCTGCCTGTGCTAAGGCCAGTAGATCACCGCCTACGCTGCAGCATACGTCGGTTGCACTTTCCCACCCCCGGTACCGCTCGGCTCGATGGGTGGCAACGGCTTCACCCGAGGCTTGTTCCAATGCTTCGCGTGTCCAATAGAGCTCTGCACCGCGCCGAAACTTAACCCGCGCTCGTTCCCGTAGTACAGCCATTTCAAGCGCATCTGTGGCAAGTGCTGCCGGATACTGCCGCCGCAACTCGCCCACCGTCTTTAATCGCGCCTCGGGCCTGAGATCGAGGCTTTGCGCAAGGTGTAAGGCAGCTTGACCAGTGACCGTCAAGAGTTGATTAAAGCTTTCGACGGTCAACATCTCCGTATCATCGCTGCTCCATAGTACATGAGTCCCGCACCGACACGAACCGATATAGCGCGCTCAACCACCGCCATTGCCTAGATGGATTATGGCACACAACCACTATACTTAGCCTCAGTCCGGCTTCCAGGAGCGCGATCATATGACAAATTTTCCACTACGCGACTTTGCGACTGCCTCGCCGTACAGCAAGGCTGCTGCTGGCCCGTCCGAAGTAGCTACTATTAGTGCCCCGCTCGAACCGATCTCCATCGAAGCCACAGGCCTGGGTATTGGCTTTCTTAGCGAATTGGTCCTCAAGCATATTTATTTTTCTGGCATGATCACCGGCCAACATTTGTCCCATAACCTCAAATTACCATTCCTCAACGTCATCGATAAGGTGTTGGTTTTCCTCAAGGAAGAAGAGTACGTCGACATTATTGGCTCCGAGGGAGGCTTTTATGAGCGCTCGTTTCAATATGTCATTACCCCTAAAGGGCGCGTCAAAGCCCACGAAGCGATAGACCGGTCGCAATACGCCGGTGCAGCCCCCGTGCCACTCGATGCCTACCTTGACGCCGTTAAGCAGCAGACGTTAGGCGAAATGGTGATTGATCAGGCTGCTATTCGGCGCGCCTTCGTGGGCTTAGTTGTTAACGACCAGATGTTGGATCAGGTCGGGCCTGCCGCGAACTCAGCCCGCTCATTGTTTTTATATGGACCGCCAGGCAACGGTAAAACCACCATTGCCGAAGGTATTGCACGCATTTTGAAGGGTCATGTCCTGGTTCCGTATGCCATTGAGATCGATGGACAGGTTATCAAGATGTTTGATCCGCTCAATCACACGGTTGCCGAAGCTGAATCCGCAGACGATGACTCCTTATTTACACCGGTTAGTCTGCGGGGCCAACTGGAGCCGGAACGCAAAGACGAGCGTTGGTTGGTTTGCAAGCGTCCAGTGGTCGTCGTTGGCGGTGAGTTGATCCTGGCGCAACTTGAGTTAATTTTCGACCCCATCGCTAAGATTTACGAAGCCCCGTACCAGATGAAGGCCAACGGCGGCTTGTTTTTGATCGATGATTTTGGTCGCCAACAGTGTCGTCCGCAGGATTTGTTGAATCGCTGGATCGTGCCGTTGGAGAAGAAAGTCGATTACCTAGCGTTGCAGACCGGTAAAAAGCTCGCCATGCCATTCGACGTGCTGATCGTTTTCTCGACGAATCTTGATCCCAAGCAGTTGGTTGACGACGCGTTTCTACGCCGGATCCGCCACAAGATCGAAGTACCGAATCCGTCGGTCAATGAGTACCGCGATATTTTCCGCCTTGTGTGTAAAGGCAAAAACATCCCCTATAGCGATGATGGTTTGCGCTACTTGATCCAGGAGCACTACCTAAAGGTCAGCCGTGAGTTGCGCTGTTGCCATCCGCGTGATCTTTGTGATCAGATCCTGGATGAGGCGAAATACCGTGGCATCGGTCCTCAGATGAGCAAAGAATTATTAGATCGCGCCTGCGACGCATATTTCGTCAAACTATAAACCGGGAGCTTGGTTCCCGCTTGAGGTAGCATCATGTCCTTACTCAAACGTATTGGTGCTGAAGCACCCGCCCCCCCACCCGTCGCTCCGTCCGTAGCACCACCGGCACCGTTAGTAGCAGCGGCACCAATGATTGGTACTGGCCCGCTTGCTCCAGTCGTTGGACAATCAACACGCGCTGCAGGCAGCGATGCCGAGCAAGACAAAATGCTCGATCTATCGCTCCAAATCACCGACCGTATCCTGGCCTCGCTTGGCACCCAAACCAAACTTGAGCACACGGCTGAAAGCGAGCAGATGCTGACGAATTCTTTCGCCACCATCTATCGCCAAACGGCTATCGCACTGGGAGCTGACCAGGTCAAGCAACTCTATCGCATGGTCTTAAGTGAAATCTTTGGTTTCGGACCGATTGATGTTTTGCTCAACGACGATGCCGTGACGGAAGTCATGGTCAATGGCCCCCGCATGGTCTACGCCGAGCGTAAAGGCAAGGTGGCGCTCACCGATGTTATGTTCCGGGATAACGACCATGTCTTGAAAATTATTGACCGCATTATTCGTCCACTCGGTCGTCGGGTCGACCGTAAGCAACCCTATGTCGATGCTCGCTTACCAGATGGCTCACGTGTGAATGCGATCATCCCACCGTGCGCGATCGACGGACCGACGATTACTATTCGTAAGTTTACGAAAAACAAGCTCCAGGTCGAAGACCTGATTCGCTATGGCTCCATGACCCGCGAAATGGCCGATTTCCTGCACGCCTGCGTACGATCCCATCTCAATATCGTCGTTTCGGGCGGTACCGGCTCGGGCAAAACAACGCTATTGAATGTCTTATCGAACAATATCCCAGAAGTCGAGCGCGTGATCACGATCGAAGACTCGGCGGAGCTCAAACTGGCACAAGAGCACGTCGTACGGCTCGAAGCCAAGCCGGCCGAGATCGATGGGACCGGCAAGGTCTCAATTATGGACCTTGTAGTTAACTCACTGCGTATGCGTCCCGACCGCTTGGTAATCGGCGAAGTCCGTGACGGTGCGGCCTTTTCGATGCTGCAGGCCATGAACACCGGTCACGATGGTTCGCTCACGACCCTCCACGCCAACACACCCCGTGACGCAATTGCACGTATGGAAACGATGTGCATGATGGCCGGTATGGATATGCCGGTAGATGTCATTCGTGCTCAAATCGCCTCAGCGATTCACCTCATCGTGCAGCAGACCCGCTTAGCTGATGGTTCGCGTAAAATCAGCATGATCACCGAAGTCCAGGGGCTAGAAAGCGGTACCGTAGTACTCCAGGATATCTTCAAGCTCGACGAGAAAGGCCGCACACCCGACGGCAAAGTCATTAGCGAGATGAAGCCGACCGGCGTCCGGCCCAAGTTCACCGACAAACTCGAAGCCGCAGGCTTCAAGCTACCCCCCTCGATCTTCGGCGCGTTGGCTCCCGGACGGCACTAAGCCGCAGGTCCGCCAAAAGGGCGGATGTAGGATCGCATAAAGTTTGGCAATGGTCGCACATAGTTTGGCAATACGTCGCATAAAGTTTGGCAATGGAGCATGTAGATCCTCCACAGTTTGGCACCCGTTCCTCCACAGTTTGGCACCCGTCGCATAAAGGTTGGCACCGAGCAAACGCTTTACCATGTGCTCGGTGCCAACCTTGTACAAAGATCTGAACCATCTTACGTTGATCGGCCCACCATTCCAGCCAGTTGCTGCGGGAGCACATACGGATCATAGCAAACCGCAAACGCCCACTTGCCTAATTGACCCCAATGATTGACAGCCGCGACCCACCGTTGTGCCGATTGATGTTTGGCCCGATCCTGCTCATCCTCAACGCCTTTGATTTCCAAGATCAGCATCAGTCCGTTGTCAGCCGCACCACAAAGTCGGGCGTATATGTATGCTGAATACCCTGAAATTCATACCCGATCACGAAATCCATGTGATCGTTTCGCGCATACGCCTCTACCAACGGCAATTGTTCTAAGCAAAACGCCGTCGATTGCTCCCACATCGCCGTATCACACACGACTTGGTTGATCTGGCTTTTGTTCGTGGCAACGCACGGCCTGGTCGTCTTGAAATCCACCGTGGCCGTCGATAGGATCGGTTTATAGCGATTGAGCAACGGCAGCAACGGTGGCTCGCCTTGCTCATCATTTGGCTGAATGGCCGCCACTAAACGCTCCACCGTCCGGTTGGCATACGTTTCTAATCCTAATTCACGTGGATCACAACCATGCCATTTGACCATCCGATCCACATACGCCTCGACCATCCGCATCACCTGCGGGAACAGCTGGTGCCTTGCGGCCAGCCGTAATGACGCCTTGCCAGGAGCATTACCGGCCGTCAGTACCATCGTTACCTGTCGGGCGATCTCGAACTTAATCGTTTGCAAATGCACGCTATCGTAATATTCCTGGCGATCATGTTGCGCGGTTGCAAAGCCGCCTGTCGCGCCACCGTAGCCAATCTGCGGCTGCACAAATACCGCAGTGGGTTGATGCGACGGCTCCAAATGTAACTCCGGCATGTGATTGATATCGGCCTTGATGAGGTTGCGCTTCAGATCAAACACAAACCCCTCGACGACCGGAAACCGAATCTCATACTGGCTGCGTTCCGGCAGCGCCCGTACATGATTTTTTGGTCGATCAACCACCTCAATCTCTCGCGGCTGCCGGCCTTTGAAGGGAATAAGCGAAAATGGCACACCATAAATATCAGCATATTCCTCGGTCAATAAACCCGTATCGGGATCGGGCGTATAATCCATTCGGCGCAATGCACGACCAACCACCTGCTCGCATAACAACTGCGTGGTGAATGCCCTTAAGCCCAACACATGAGTAACGTTCGACGCGTCCCATCCTTCACTCAGCATAGCGACCGATACAACACAGCGGACTTGTTCGCCAGGTTGACCGGGCTTCCCGACCGTGGCCACGATCTCGCGCAATTGCTCCGCAGCATCCTGTCGGCTAATCCTGGGATCTTCGCTTTCCGCATCGGCTAAGAGTTTCGAGTCAATGCGTAGTGTCGGGCGAAAGCCGGGCCGATTGGCAAAGAGCTCAGGAAAGATCTTGCCTGAGCCATAGGTCACTCGTGTTTTAACCTTGGCCTTCTTAACTGGTGCCCCATCCTCATCGTCGGCTGGATCATCATCCGCGACGATCTCGACCTGCTCTTCGCCACTAATGTTGCGATAGAACACCTCTGCAATATCGGTGTTATCGCATACGATGATTAAGACAGGCGGAGTCGTATCTTGATTGGGCGAGGCTTGCTGGATATATTCGAACCGCTCTTTGTACTGGCTCGCCAGGGTTAATAATGCATCCTGTGCTTCGCGCCACACCACCTCAGGTTTTGGCTTGCCACCAATCTTTTCACCGGCAGCAAGGTGCTCACTAATATGCTGCCACAAGCGGTAATAGCGGGGTTCCGGTCGACCAGTACTGTCGCTAACCGGCAAACGCGGGATTTTCACTAGCCCCGACTCAATCGCGTCCACTAGCCCAAAGTCACTGACCAACCACGGAAACGGTGCGCCTTCGATATATCCACTGCCCTGGAGGTAGAACGGAGTAGCCGATAGGTCGATGGCGAACTTTATACCGCACGCCTGGTTGATACGGTCCAGGCCGGCTATCCAGATCGTCGCCTCTTCGCGCTCGGCCCGTTCGACCGATGTTATTTTTGCACCTTCAGGAATGGCAGCCGGTCGATAGGCATGATGGGCCTCATCATTCAGCACCATGATCGGAGATCGATCATACAAATCGCCTAGTACGCGACGGGCGAAAGCTTCGGGACTCTCTAGCCCCTTATCGACCACGA
>JBBRHB010000281.1:0-6623 GCA_038223355.1 Chloroflexales bacterium | reverse complement strand
TCTGCCGCCTGCCGAGGAAACCGCGCTGCGCGGCAGAGCAGCGGTCGTTCGCAGCTACATGGCCCGCATGGCCGACCACTATCCTCAAGCAATCGAACAGGCGGAAGAGGCGCTCCAGTTGCTGCCAGTCACCGCCCGGACCAGTCGCTCTCTGGCTGCAACGGGATTGGCACTGGGACACCATATGCAGGGGTCACTGATCGTTGCCGATGCTACGTATCGCGAAGCAATTGCACTGTGTGAAGCAGCCGGCGATCGCTTCATGGAAATCACGGCGCGCTGCCTCTATTGCCGTGTACTACAGGAACGTGGTGCGCTCCACGCGGCTGAGGTGGCAGCGGAGCAGGCGCTGCACCGTGCAGCGCAAGGAAGCCAGCGTTTGCCGATCGCGGGCTGGGCCCTGATCGGACTGGGGAATGTTGCATACGCGCGGAATAACCTTGACCTTGCTGAAGGTCTGCTCGTTGAGGGTCTCGACCTCGTCCAGCGTGGAAACATCCGCAACGGTGTCTACAACGGCCTCCACAGTATCGTAGGACTACGGCTCGCGCAAGGCGATGTTGGTGGGGCACGCGAGGCGGCCGCGCAGTTTGTGCGGGATGCGTACGCGAGCCACATACCATTCTTCATCCGCTGGGCAGTGGCACTCCAAGCTCTCGTGGCGTTTCGTAGCGGTGACGTAGCGGCAGCCAATCGGTGGGTCCACACGATCCGGCTTCGCCCCGATAACATAGCGTTCACCGACAAACCAGCCGTTGTCCTGTTCTTGCGTGTACTGCTTGCCCAGGGAGAGACGGAGGCTATGTTGGACTGGAGCGCACAGCACCGTACCTACCTCGCGGCTCACGATCACATCGAGACGCTGATTAAGTTGCATCTGCTGGAGACCGTCGCCTTGAGCATGGACGAGGCTCACGAAGCTGCCCAACAGTCACAGTCACTTGGGGCGGCACTCGCGTTGGCCGCGCCGGCCGGCTTCATCCGGCCCTTCCTGGATACCGGTGAGCCAATTCGCGTCCTCCTCGTCGAGCGGTCGTGGGACGGCCCACTGCAGCACTTCGCGGCGCAGCTGCTGGCCGCCTTTGCCGCCGACAGAGCGAACCGCCCCGACCGGCCCGAACGAGCGGTTGCCGATCCCACCCTCGATCTTGGAAGTCGCCCTGCGGCTCGCGGAGCGCGGGCCGATCACGGTCTGGTCGAGCCCCTCAGTGAGCGCGAGCGTGAAGTGCTGGTGCTCATGGCAACGGGCCTTTCTAATCAAGGAATTGCTGATCGGCTCGTCATTAGCGTGCCGACTGTCAAGAAGCACGGCAGCAACATCTTCAGCAAGCTCCATGCGACCAGCCGGACCGAGGCCGTTGCCCATGCCCGCGAGTCCGGCCTGCTCGACTGATTCTGCGCATTCCTCCCCTTCAAATCACCGGCCGGGCCCACAATGCGTCTCCCCAACCTCCCGTCTCACCCAAGATACGACTCGCACTACAACTTTCGTATGATGCGACTACAACCACCGATGCCGTAGCATCAGGGTAGTCAGCAACGAGATACTGTGGGCAGGATGTGCTTGGGAAGGGAGGCAGCCTGTCCGGATATGGAGGGATGATGCCAACCTATTACATCCGCGTCCAAGGACATCTCCCCGATCGCTATATGGCCTGGTTCGACGACCTGAACATCACGCGTCAGACCTCGGGCGAGACGCTGCTTGCCGGTGAACTGGTCGACCAGGGTGCGCTCTTCGGCGTGCTGCTGAAGATCCGCGATCTGGGCATACCCCTCCTTGCTGTTGTGTCGGACTCGGGGCAGACTGCGCCGGGCATTGATGGGGTCACGGCTCCTGATCTGAGCATGGATGCAGCCGACAAGCGGCGGGAGCCGCCGAACTACCTGCTTCAGCGCCTCTGCGAGGCATTGCTCCCAGGCCGCAGACGCTACCGGCGGGGAGCAGCGCCACCAATCCGGAGGCTGATATCGTGCTTGGACGCGTTCCTCTGGCCCGATCGGGCGTTGGCAACTCGTCGCTATGCGTTCGCTGTAGCGTAAGCACGCCAGGAGGAGCTTGTTTTCAATGCCAACCAAGCACGTTACAGTCATCGCCTATCTGACGGTTCAGCCGGGGACGGAACAAGGCTTTCTCGACCAGTTTGGGTCCATCGTCACCCAAACGCGAGCAGAGCCAGGGTGCATTAATTATGACTTCCATCAGCACATGACCGATCCGTATCGCTTTGTCTTCTATGAAAACTATCTGGACCAGGCCGCGTACGAGACGCATCGGCAGGAGCCCTATATCCAGGCGTGGGTGGAGTATGCGCGTGTCAACAACGCCCACTTTGATGTCGACCAATGGTCGATGCTCAGTAGCCAGGCCGGCCACGGGGTCAGTAGCACCGAGTCGTACTAGCCGCATAGCTCCTTTGTATATGGAGGGAATTTCAGATGACCGATCAGCAGGCGGCTGGTAGCGCCGGATTCTTCGACGCCCACCAGCGCGCGACCATCGAGGCGGCAATGGCCCGTATCATTCCGACCGACGATCAGCCCGGCGCCCGTGAAGCCGGCACGATTGACTTTGTGGATCGCTATCTTTCGAGCATCGATTTCGTCTATGCGAAGCCCGATGGCAGTGGTTTTGAAAAGATCGAGGGCAAGCGTGCTCAAGCCTGGCAGCAGCGCCTCGACATTGTGCGTGGCAAATACGTCGAAGGCATCAAGGAGTTGGATGGCCGCAGCCGGGATCGCTTTCAGGCCGACTTCGTGCGCCTCACCGAAGAGCAGCAGGATCGTATTCTGACCGAGATCGAGCGTCCGGCCCAGTGGACCGAGCACAACCTGGAAATGGCACAGGTCACGGCGGGCTACGGCGCACCCGTTGAGCCGGCGTTACAACAGACCAGCGCTGAAATCGACGTTCCTTTTTTTGTGCTGCTAGCCTTGCATACACGTCAGGGTTTTTACGCTGATTCGATCTATGGCGGCAATCGGGATCATGTTGGCTGGAAGCTGATCGGCTTCCAGGGCCCGGCATCCCTGGCCGTGACCCACGCTGGGCAGTACACGACCTTACCGTTCTTCGCCGAGCAGCAGATCGATTGGGAGAAGGAGATGGATCATGGCGCAGCATCGTAAGCCGGAACGCGTGGATGTGGTGATCATTGGGGCCGGAGCCTCCGGTGGAGCTGCTGCTAAGGTCCTTGCCGAGCGTGGGATGCGCGTGGTAGCGCTGGAACGCGGGCCGTGGCGTAAGCGGGAAAGTTTTGGGGGCGATGAGCTTGCCAACGTCAACCGGTATAACCTATGGCCCGACCCGCTGCTTAATCCGCGCACGTACCGTGCAACGGCGGACGAGCAACCCCGTGTGGAAATGTTCTGTCCCGTGCCGCAGATGGTCGGTGGAGGCACCGTCCATTGGCAAGGCTGGCTCCCACGCTTTACGGAAAACGATTTCAAGCTGCGGACCATTGTGGGCGATGTGCCCGGCACGACGCTTGTCGACTGGCCGATCAGCTACGCCGACCTGGAACCGTACTACACCAAGGTCGAGTGGGCCTTCGGCGTTTCGGGTAAGGGAGGGGTAAACAAGTTCGAGTCGTTCCGAAGCAAAGATTATCCGACACCACCCCTGCCTTCGACGCGCTACGCCCAAAAGTTCAACCGGGGCTGCCGTGAACTCGGCTACAACTCGTTCCCGACGCCGATGGCAGCACTCTCACGCCCCTACAACGGACGGCCCGCCACTGTCCAGAGTGCCTTCGCCCAGCAGCATGGCGATCCGACCGGTACGCGCTCGAGTGCGCTCTCGGTGTGGATTCCCGATGCCTTGAAGACCGGCCGCTTCGAGCTACGGCCTGACAGCTACGTGCACGAAATTATCGTCGACGAGCATGGGCGCTGCAAGAGCGCCGTCTACCAGGACGCCGCTGGCACGTTCGTCGAGCAAGAAGCGGACATCCTTATTCTGGCATGTGGTGCCGTCGAATCGGCCCGCCTCTTGCTGCTGTCGCGCTCCGCACGCTTCCCACATGGCCTGGCCAACGGCAGTGATCTCGTCGGTCGCAACGCCACCTTTCATGAATTTAGCGCGGCCGTCGGTCTCTTCGACGATCCGATCCATGCCTGGGCCGGTGGTGGCTAAGTTGCCGCCAGCAGCTACCAGTTCTACGAGCATGACGACACGCGCGGCTTCGCCGGCGGCTGCCATATTGCTTCGGCCGGCGTTGGCATTCCCCTGCCGATCAACTGGAGTCTGCCCGACCGGCCGATGTGGGGAGCCAAAGCGAAGCAGATGGATCGCGATTTCTATGACCACAGCTTCGCCATCGGGATGGTCGTGCATGACATGCCGCAGCACGATAACCGCGTGGTACTCGATGACACCGTCTCGGATGCCTGGGGGTTGCCTGCTGCCCGCATCTCGACCAAGATTCATCCCAATGATCTCAAGATGGGCCGCTGGGTCATTGATCATAATGCCGAGATTATGGACGCGGCGGGAGCCAAGCAGGTCTATAAGGTGTATCCCGAACGGATCACCGGCAACTGCTCGCACCAGCACGGTACGACCCGCATGGGCGACGATCCGCAGGCGTCGGTGTTGAACAAGTATTGTCAGGCGCACGAGGTCGATAACCTGTTTGTCGTTGACGGAGGACCGTTCCCGACCGCGACCGGTGCCAATCCTACGCTCACGATTATGGCCAACGCCTGGCGTGTAGCAGAGCATATTGCCGATCGGTTTAACGCCGACCGTAAGCAGCAGTAGCGGGACAGGAGTGAGCTGTATGAAGCTGGCGTATCAGACCAACACATGGGGCGGCGTCGTCGGCCATCCGGCCGGAGTGACCAGCGTAAAGGATCTGTACTACCTTGCCAACGGCTCGACCGAAAAGGCGCTCACCGACATCAGTGCGGCAGGTTACACAGGCTTCGAACTGTTTGATGGCAATGTCATGCAATATGCGGGACGCGAACACGAGCTGCGCGCCCTGATGGAGCGCCTGCACCTGCAGCTCGTTGGTGTCTATTCCGGGGCGAACTTTATTTATCAGGAGATCCTTGAAGACGAATTAACTAAAATCGAAGGCGCGGCCAAGTTCGCTGCGGCGCTTGGTGCGGAGCATTTAGTCGTCGGCGGCGGTGCTGTGCGCGCAGAGGGAGTACGGGACGGCGACTATCGCCGGCTGGGTGAAGCCTTGGAGGGCGTGATCGCGATCGCAGACCGGCACGGCCTCGTACCGAGCTTTCACCCGCATCTTGGCACCATTGCGCAAGCACCGGACCAGATCGCCCAGATCTTTGAGCATACGAGTATCAATTTCTGTCCTGATACAGCACATTTAGAGGCGGGCGGCGGCGACCCGGTCGAACTCATTCGGCGCTACGCCGATCGTGTTAAGTACGTGCACCTGAAGGATTTCAAGGATGGACAGTTCTTGCCCCTTGGACAAGGCAATCAAGATCTGGATGGCATCCTGAAACTGCTGCACGAGATGCACTACGCCGGTTGGATCCTCGTAGAGCTGGATGAATGGCCATCACCAATTGAGGGTGCCCGCATCAGCAAGGCATTCCTAGGCACACACGCCCAGTAAGGGCACGTAACTCAAAGCTGTGTCTCAATCCAATGACGGTGGGACAAACTTAATCCTGGGCTAACCAGCCAGTTAGTAGTATAAGGTGAAGAACAGATGAACGGACACAAGGCACGGTATGGCACGGTTGGTATGCTCCTGGCGCTCAGCATTGGCTTAGCCGCCTGCGGCACGCCGGCAACAACAAGTACAGGAAGTACGAGTGCGACCTCTGCGGCAGGCGACTCCGCGGCAGCAACCTCGGCACCGGCAGCGGCCGGTGGTGCAGCGGCAGGCGATCCCGCCGCCGCATTGGCGGCGCTCCAAAGCAAGGTCATGAGCACGGGTCCACACGGCGAAACTGCGACGGCAGCCAGCGACATCAAGCTGACCGATGACGAAATTGCAAAGATCAAAGCCATGAAGGCTACCGCAGCGATCGTCTTGCACATCGCCGGCAACGACTGGTCCACCTCGCAGTCCGAAGGACTGAAAGACCAGTTCACTAAGATGGGCATCGACGTGATTGCGACGACCAATGCTAACTTCAAGTCGGAACAACAAGTAGCAGATATCGAGACCGTGCTTGCCAAAAAACCCAGCATCATCGTGTCGATTCCGACCGACCCGGTCGCCACCGCCGATGCCTATAAGAAGGCCGCAGCAGCGGGCGTGAAGCTGGTGTTCATGGACAACGTGCCGACCGGCTTGAAGCAGGGCACGGACTACGTCAGCGTCGTGTCTGCCGATAACTATGGTAATGGTGTTGCCACGGCCCACTTGATGGCACAGGCGATCGGCAGCAAGGGCAAAATCGGTATTGTCTTCCACGCCGCCGACTTCTTCGTGACCAAGCAACGGTACGAGGCTTTTAAGAAAACAATCCAGGACAATTACAAGAATATCCAGATCGTCGAGGAGCAGGGTATTGCCGGTCCCGATTTCGCGGGCGATGCTGATCGTGCCGCTTCGGCAATGTTGACCAAGCATGCCGACCTCAACGGCATCTGGGCCGTGTGGGACGCTCCGGCTGAAGGCGTGTTGTCGGCGATC
>JBBRHB010000280.1:0-6625 GCA_038223355.1 Chloroflexales bacterium | reverse complement strand
ACCGTGAAGGTGTCATTGTCGGCGAACAGGACATTGAACGGATGGAAGTCGCCGTGGACCTGGCTGAGACGGTGATCCAGCGGCTTGAGCTGCCAGCGCCACCGGTTGGCCGCCTCTTCAATGGCTCGCAAATCGGCTGAGCTGGCCTGGGTAAAACCTGCCGGATAGCTGTCGGTCAGTCCCATGATCCCCTCGCCGTGGCCGACAAGATCGCGCAGCCGCCGGCGCCACGCAAGGGCATCGCTGTGCTTCACCTGATGGATCACGGCCAGGTAGCGTGCCAATGCACGAGCGCGCTCTCGATCGCGGTCATTACACGTCCCGGCCTCCCGGATGCGCAGCAGATCGTCCGCATATGGTTGTCCGTCTGCATATTCAGTGAGCAAAAGCATATCTTGGACGTCGGCCAGCGACTCGAGCTGGCCCTCCTGCGTCAACGCGACAATATCCCGCGCCGCGACATGCTGGGGGAGGGTATTGAAGGTCGTCCAATCCAGCCAGATTTCGGCGAACCGGTCGGAACGCCGCTCTCGGCCAAAACCGTTGCGGCTAACCTGCCGCAGAACGACCCTTCGGGGGGAGCGGAGTCAGCGGTGAAGGGCTGGACCGGTCGTACATCGATGCATACTGGACGGCCATAGCCGAATGCTTTAAGGGCGGCAGCGCCGCTTGTGCCGCCGCCCAGGCTCCCGATATGCTCGATCTGGACTGGAGCACCGATGACGTGTTCAAGGTAGGTAGCAATGGCGGCCGGATCGATATGCATACTCTCCTCCTTCAGCCAGCGAAGCTGGCAAAGAGACACGTTTCATTGGCTGAAACCATCGCAATCTTGCAGGCGCGCCGGTCGGGACGGCGGTTCACGCTCATGCTCGAACTTACCGAGGTCGTAACGGCTGTCTTCGGCCATTCTGAGGACGGCCGTGGCAATACGTCGCGCCACCACTCTGGCCTCGAAATGCGCGGCCGAGTCGCTCTTCGATACAGGTACGTCGCTCGCATCGCCGAGCACATATATCCCATCGTCGGCGTTGGCCGGCAGCGTCTCGCGGTCGGTCGGTATAGTTCGACCTCCATACCCATCGCCGCCCCGCCAGTCGCGAGCACCGCGACGGCAGTAAGTTTATGCGCGGTACCTTGAGAAGACGACAAGGGACATACGTTCGCTCATCGTGATACCTCCCTGTATCGCAGCCCGAAGTATAATGGGAACGCTTTCCTCTCGACTGTCTCTATACAGTAGCTGAATTGGCGCTGAGCAGCGTGAAGACCCTGTTACGTCCTGGAAAGGTCTCGTAACCGTCTGCGGTCCACGTATTATCTGGCGTAAGTATTGTGGTAATAACAGGTGAGCAAAGCGTCCAGCATCTAGCCTAAAACAAGCACCGCGAGCCATCTCTGACTCGCGGTTTTATCAGCCTATTGTCCAGTTCCAACCCTAGAACGGCAAATCCTCGTCGTCGATTGGTGCGGGAGCGGTTGGGCGGCGGGGCGCAGTAGACGGCACGGCCGGTGCTGGGCGTGGGGCCATGCGGTTGCCAGTGTTGTTGCTTGGCGCGCCATTGCCGTTACCGTTGCTTGGAGCCGCCGCGCGCGGTGCCTGGCGTACTGGCGCGGGCGCTTCGGGCTCCATATCCGGCTCGGGAGCGTAGCCTGCATCGGGCATATCGTCGTAGCTGCCAGGAGCGGCATCGCGCTTCGAGTCGAGCATGATCATATCGTTGGCGATGACTTCAGTGCTGAACTTCTTCTGGCCCGTCGCTTGGTCATCCCACGAGCGCGTTTGCAGGCGGCCCTCGATATAGACCTTCGACCCCTTCTTCAGATACTGGCCGCAAATCTCGCCCAGTTTGTTCCAGGCAATCACACGGAACCACTCGGTGTCCTCGCGGTCTTCGCCTTCGGCGGTGCGCCAACTGCGGCTTGAGGCGATGCGCATCGTGGCGATGACGCTGCCCTGTTGCGTATACTTGATCTCGGGATCAAAACCGAGGCGCCCAATCAGTTGAACTTTGTTCAAATCCTTCGACATCGTACCTACTCCTTTACACATGTACAAACTCGGACCGGATGTCGCAGATTCAGGTGCAGGGGAGCCAGGGAAGGAGGAAACATACTCAGGCTCATAGTACAAACACTTGTTCTGCTCTTGGCGTTATCCTATCATGTTCTGCCCCCAGCTGTCAAGCACGAATCTTGCTGTTTGATGAACGTGAATCACCTGTAATGTTCGAGCTAGGGGAGACTGCGCGTCATGAAACTTCTGATTCTGGGCGGTACACAATTTCTCGGGGTTCATCTGGTTGAGGCTGCGCTGCAACGGGATCATGACGTCACCATTTTCAATCGTGGACAAACGCAGCCCGAGCTTTTTCCCCAGGTTGAGCGGCTGCGGGGCGATCGCAATGGCGATTTACGGGCTTTGGAGGGCCGAAAGTGGGACGCGATTATTGATACCAGCGGCTTTGTGCCGCGCATTGTGCGGGCCTCGGCCCAATTGCTGGCGGATGCTGCCGCGCACTATACCTTTATCTCGACGATCAACGTTTACGCCGATCCCAGCGTCGCGGGTCTGGATGAGCAGGCGCCGCTCGCAACGCTCGCAGATGAGACGGTCGAAGAGGTGAATGGCGCGACGTATGGCCCGCTTAAAGTGCTGTGTGAACAGGCCGTCCAGTCCGCCTTTCCCGACCGTGCATTAATCATTCGTCCAGGCCTGATCGTTGGCCCGCGTGACGCAACCTGCCGCTTTACCTACTGGCCCCACCGCTTAGCACAAGGTGGTGCTGTGCTGGCACCCGATCACCGGGAGCAACCGGTCCAGATCATTGATGTGCGCGACCTAGCAAGCTGGACCATCCAGATGGTAGAGGCGCGACAAGGAGGGGCCTACACTGCGACCGGCCCTGACTACGCCCTAACCTTCGGGCAGGTAATCGAGCAGTGCCAAGCCGTCTGCGGCCATCATGACCGTATCGTCTGGGTGGGGGAAGCATTCTTGCAAGAAAAACAGGTAACTCCATGGGTCGAGCTGCCACTATGGATACCAAGGAGCGAGGGACCTGCCGGCTTCATGAGCGTCAACACTCACAAAGCCATTCAAAGCGGGCTTACATTTCGCCCTTTAACACAAACCATCCAGGATACCTTGGCGTGGGATGCTGCCCATCCTGAAGAGTTGGCTAAGAGTGGCGGCTTGAAACCGGAGCGCGAGCAGGAGTTATTGCGGGAGTGGGATAGTCGGCCAGCTGTTTGACGGAGTTGGCAGGATTGACCACAATGAAGGAATGAAGGAGAAGTTTGGATGATTGAACAGGATCCGACGACCGCCGTAGAACTACACGTCAACGGCCATCGCCACCGGCTCCGGCTCGAGCCCCGCCGGAGCCTGCTGGATACACTGCGCATTGACCTTGGGCTGACCGGCACGAAACAAGTCTGTAACATGGGCAACTGTGGTGGTTGCACTGTCCTGCTCAACGACCGACCCGTGTATAGCTGCTTAATGCTGGCCGTCGAGTGCGAGGGCCAGCCGATCCTGACTATTGAAGGCCTAAACGAGAACGGTACGCTCCATCCCTTACAACAGGCCTTTATCGAACATGATGCGCTCCAGTGTGGCTTTTGCACGCCCGGCCAAATTATGGCCGCCTGTGGCCTGCTCGCCCGCACGCCCCATCCATCGGCGGCCGAGGTCGTTGAAGGCATGTCGGGCAACTTATGCCGCTGTGGCGCCTATCGTGGCATTGTGCAGGCCGTACTTGCGGTAAGTGCTGAGGGATGAGAACGAAGGACTGAGCGAGCGCTCCCTAGAGACCGTTTAGAAGGAAAAAGATGCCAAAGCTGATTAAAAGTGAAATCAATGTTGAGGGTCGCATTACCGAAGAATATGCGGTCGTTGATGGAGTTGAACTCGCGGCCTGGGGCGAGAACGAAGAGTTGGCGATTGTCGGCCAGCCGGCGCCGCGTATTGATGGCGCGGCCAAAACGACGGGCGAAGCACGCTTTTCATATGATGTGCAGTTGCCCGGCATGCTCTACGCCAAGGTGCTGCGCTCGCCGCATCCGAACGCTCGCGTGCTACGGGTCGATGCGAGCCGGGCCGAACAATTGGCCGGCGTCGTCGTGGTGCTTACGCATGAGACGGCACCCGACATCAAGGTCCGCGAAGGCAAGTTACCGCTGCTCCCCGCAGATGCGCGCTTCGCGGGCGAACTCGTCGCAGCTGTAGCGGCTACCGATCCCGATATTGCAGCAGATGCCCTCGCATTAATCGATGTCGAATATGAGACGTTGCCGTTCATTACTGACTTCACGATTGCACTAGCGGACAGTGCTCCTAAGGTCCGGCCCCACGGCAATGTCGCGAACCAGCCCAGCGTGATCGAGCGCGGCGATCTGCAGGCGGGACTGGCCGCAGCCGATGTACGCATCGAACTCACGGTACGCACACCGACCGCCGTGCATAACGCCCTTGAAACCCATGGCTGTGTGGCAGCCTGGGAAGGCGACCAACTGACGATGTACGAGTCATCGCAACATGTGTATGGCGTTCGCACCTTCGCCGCCAAAAAACTCGGCTTACCCGTGAGCAAAGTGCGTGCAATCGGTACCTACATGGGTGGCGGCTTCGGAGCCAAGTTTCCCGGCCAACCCTATAGCATGGTCGCCGCTACGCTGGCCAAGCGCTCACGGCGGCCCGTCCATCTGATGTACGACCGCGAAGGCGAAAACCTCGAATCGGGCTATCGCGGTGCGAGCCTCCAGCACGTGAAGATGGGCGCGAAACGGGACGGCACCTTGACTGCCATTGAGCTAGATGGTTTGACCGAGTGTGGTTCGTATGCCAACTGGGTCGTCTCGCTCGGTGGTCCGTATGGCATGATGTACATGTGCCCCAATGTCAAGCTGACGACGACCGGCGTTCATACTAACATCGGCCCGTTCCAGGCCTTCCGCGCCCCCGGCTTTGTTGAAGGCATGGTCGGTCTTGAGCAGGCGATGGATCTGCTGGCGGAAAAGTTGGGTATGGACCCACTTGAATTACGCCGCCGTAACCTTGCTACGCGCGACCAGAGCGAAGACAAGCCCTTTTCTTCTTTTCCGGTCGAAGAGTGCTACCGGCGCGGTGCCGAGGCGATTGGCTGGAATAAACGTACGCCCACCGGTCAGCAGTACAGCACCGAGCGCTTCCGCCGCGGCACCGGCATGGCCTCCCAGATCTGGTGGGGCGGTGGTGGTCCTCCTGCCTATGCCGAAGTACAGTTGAATGGTGATGGCACCGCGACGGTGCTGACCGGCGCTCAGGATCTGGGAACCGGGGCCCGCACGATTTTTGCCCAGGTTGCCGCCGAAGAGCTAGGCCTGGAGCTTGGCTCGGTAGGCGTCACGATTGGTGATACCTATGCCGGCCCATTTGGCCCGGCCTCGGGTGGCTCGGTCACGACCGGCTCGATGACGCCGGCCGTGCGCTCGGCTGCCAACGACCTGCGAATCCAACTCTGCTCAATTGTTTCGCAGCTCGAAGATGTGCCCGAAGACGAGCTCGAAGTGCGCGGTGGTACGGTCTATCGCCGGGATACACCCGTTGGCACGGTCAGATCGCTCATGCGCAAGCTGGGCGACGTTATGCTGATCGGCAAAGGCAGCCGTGGTCCCAATCCGAACGATGTTTCGGTCGTTACTTCGGGCGCGCAATTCGCCGAAGTCGAAGTCGACACCGTCACTGGTCGGGTGCGGGTTATCAAGATCGTTGCGGCCCACGACTCAGGGCGGATCGTTAATCCGCAGACTTTTACTTCGCAGATCCAGGGCGGCATTATCCAGGGGCTGGGGCTGGCACTGACCGAGCAACGGGTGATCGATCACGCCGCCGGTCAGATCCTGAATCCCAATCTCGAATGGTATAAGCTGCCGACCGTAGCCGACATACCCGAGATCGTGAATCTCTTGATTGATATTCCCGACACCAAGGCCAATTCGCTCGGTGCTAAAGGTGCCGGCGAGCCCGGCATTATTCCGACCGCTGCCGCCATCGCGAACGCCGTTGCGAACGCCCTGGGAGTGCGCATCCTCGAGCTACCCATAACACCGGCCCGCGTGCTGGAAGCGTTGGAGACCATCGCGTGAAGAACTTTACGCATATCAATGCGCAGTCGATCGAGCAGGCCATCCCACTGCTCGATTACTATGCTCGGCCCCTGGCGGGCGGGACCGATCTGCTTCCGCTCATGCGTGAAGGCGTGTGGCAGCCGGATCGCCTCGTTAATCTCAAGCCCCTGAGCGACTTGCAGTTCATTCGTGAAGCAGCCGATGGCTTGCATATTGGGGCGCTAACGACGCTAGATGATCTTGATCGTTCACCCCTAGTTCGGGAGCGTTATCAGGCACTGGCCGAGGCAGCGCACTCGGCCGCGTCACCGCAACTCCGTAACATGGCGACCCTCGGTGGGAACCTAATGCAGCAGGTGCGCTGCTGGTATTATCGCGGGCCCTTCGAGTGCTGGATGAAGGGCGGCGATAGTTGCCCCGCACGTGCCGGCGAAAACGAACACCATGCCGTTTTCGACCAGTCGCCCTGCGTCGCCGTTTATCCATCTGACCCGCCCACTGCCTTGATTGCTCT
>JBBRHB010000279.1:0-6656 GCA_038223355.1 Chloroflexales bacterium | reverse complement strand
GGCGGAAACTTGCTGACGCTAAGCGGTGGTGTGGACTCCTCCGTGCTAGCCGCGCTGGCCGGCGGTATCCTTCGTCTGCCACTATGGGCGTGGAGCTTCCTGCCCGGTCCCGAAGGGCCGTTTGAGCACGAGATGCGCTATATTAGGCCTTTGATCGCAGCATTCGATATTGACCGGCACTGGATACGGCGCGCTGAGGTGGATACACGGCTCACGATGTTGCCCCACGCACCGCGTGTGGTTTACCCTATTCCTCATCCGGCACTGTGTGATTTGCCCGCTATTCAGCGTGAGGCGGATGTGCGAGTGCTGGTCGGTGGGGAGTTCGCCGACAACTTCCTGGGCGGATTTGAGACAACGGCCGATTGGGCAGCAGGCACGTCGCCCTTCGCACTTGCACGTGTCATTGCCACTAGACCTGCGCGCTGGCGCGTTGCGAAACGCTGGGCACGGTTCAACTGGCAGTCCATCACCCGGCGACCGGCTATGCCGCAGCCAGCCCAGCTACCGCCATTTGTTCGAGCCGAGTTGCAGGTGGAGTATCACGGCTGGTACGCGCAGCGTGAGCGGGAACTTGCCCGCGAAAAGAGGCCGCTGCGCGTGCTCAGGGAGTGGATGAGGGAGGATGCGTGGGTCACGATGAACTGGGAGGCGACGAGCACGCTCGGTATCAGACGCTCATTACCGTTTTACAATCGCGAGATGCTTGAGCTTGGCTTTGAATTACACCCTGCCGAATGGGGTTTACCGGGAGAAAAGAAGCTGGAGCGCTCGGCATTGCGGCATACAGTACCCGCTCTCCAGCTGCACCGACCTGATAAAGGACACTGGGGCTCCTACCTAGCGAAGAAGGAATGGTCGTGGCACGGCATTCTGCCAGAGGCACTCCAAGAGGTCGTGCGGGAGGAGTGGTATCCCCATCCACCCGCTTTGTTGCCGGTTGACCAAGCGGCGGCCTTGTTGCAGCTCGTGCTGTTTGCCGATGCGCTCGCTGTGGCAAACCAGGAAGCGATCACCAACGATCCTGGATAGCGGTTCCGCAAGGAGTTTATTGAATGGTCTGTTAGCCGAAGATCTCAAAATGGCCGATTTGTGTCAGGCGGACTAGGCCGCGGCGCGTCACCACCTGGTCAAAGCCGGTGGGATAAGCACCGGCGTAGACGACAACCATGGCCGGTGGGGTGCGCTGGAGCTCGGTTTGCAAGCCGCCGCCCAGTTCCGGGAAGAGCACCAGCGGATAATCATAGACATAGCGCGAGGCGGGCTGCCGTTGGGCAAGCACATAGATTTCTGGCTCGGCGGCCCAAACGAAGAGGCGTGTATTAGGTGCGGAGTGGGCTTGGATGTAGGCCGCGACCTGCTCGGCGTCCGCAAAGAGCTGGCCATCGTCGCTATACAAAGCCACGCTCTGCTGAGCCGGCGTTTGGGCAGCCACTCGCAGGTTACCCGTGACAAGCGGCACGAGGAGCACAGCCGTCAGGGCTAGCGGCGTCGTCCAATGGGCGAGGCGTTGGAGAAGGCCTGGGCCGTGGGGCTGCCGGACGAGCCAAAGGAGGGTGGGTGCAGTCAGCAGGGCTAGGCCGGGCAACATTGGGTAATAGTAGTGGACGTAGGCACGTAAGCTCGCCAGGGCAGCGATAGCAAAGGCCAGGGTCCAGCCGACCAGCGCCAGTCGTTGGCGGGTTTGGCCGTCCAGCCGACGTCCGGTAGGCAGTGACAGCGCCACGCCGCCGAGCGCAACCAAGGCCAAGGGTGCAAATGGTGCGGCCATGTTCAGGAGTTCGCCGGTGCTCAACTGACCTTGCGATACGCGGAGGTAGCGGGCATTATAGGTGATGAGAGCGAACAGCATAGCTGGCCAAGCGCCTTGCAGGAGGAAGTAGAGCGCGAACGGGACGATGACGACTGCCGCGCCGCCCATCAGGGCAACTATTGATGCGAGGAGTGGCTGCCGGGGCCGCCAGCCCAGCAACAGCAAGGGCACTAGTAGCGGCACAGCAGTCGGCTTGATGAGGGCGACCGCAGCTAGGCACACACCGAACCAGGTTGCTGTTTGCCAACGACCCACTTCGATCCAGCGCAGCAAGCACCAGAGAGCCGCCAAGGCGGGCACGACCAGTGCTTGCTCGGTATTTAGCACCACACCTTGGAGCACAAACGCACTCCCGGCCACCGCATATAACAGCATGGCCACGGTCGCCGTGGGACGATCCCAAAGCCGACGGCCGATCCAATAGACCAGGAGCAGACCCAGCATAAAGTAGCCTGTGCCCCAGGTACGGAGTGTCCAGGCAGTCGTTGCTCCGCCCAACGGCAACAAACGATAGAGGAGATAAATCAACGGCGGCTTGTGATCCCAGGCATCACGGTAGGGGACTGCGCCGTGCTGCCACAAGGTTGCGACTGTGGCATAGGCGCCTTCGTCTCGTTCCAATGGCAAATGCAGAAGGGGCAAGCGCAGCACGAGCGCGAGTAGAGCAGCGGCGAGCAGACTCGGCAGCATGCGGCCACGCCGACCCACGGAGGGATTATTCATTAAAGGGAGGTTTGTTGCTGAACATGGGTCGCAGCTACTTTTTGGCCTTGCCTCTGCCCAATCGTAGCAGGGGCAGACGCCTAGCCGGCGGCGGTGGTGGCTGAGGGGCTGGGCCAACACTTTGTTGGGCCGAAGGTGGCTGTTGAGGTCCATTACTGATCGTCAGGCGTACCTGACTATTGGGGGGGACTTCGGCGCCAGCGAGCGGATCCTGACTCAAGACCAGTTGTGATGGCGCGTCGTTCGCTTGTTGTGCGACCACCTGCACCTGAAGGCCGAGTGTCTGAGCCGTGGCGGCGGCCGCCGCTGCCGGCTGGTTGGTGAGATCGGGCACGACCACAGAGTTTGTCGTAGCCATCGGCGACACGGCCGGCATGATTTGACTCTGGGGGAGTGGGGCAGTGCGCTGAAGAGCGCGGGCGCGGCGCCCAAGGGTAAGTGCCACGAGGCAGAGAAGTACGAGTATGAGCACGAAGGGCAGCCAACAGGAGCGGCGACGAGTCATGGCAGGCACGTTTCCAGAGGCGGCAGTAGGCGGTGGCAGGCCACCCGGTAGCGCCGTGCTAGGCGTAGGAGGTCGGGCCACAGGGACAGACGCATGGGGTGGCGGTACGACAAGCGTCGGCTGCGCTTGTTGATCCAGCATTCGTCCACTGGCCGCTCTGGCCGCATGCAGGTCATGCAGCAAGGCCGCCGCTGATGGATAACGCTCCGAAGGGGCTTTCGCCATTAGTCGCGCGACGATCCGATCTAGCAGCGGTGCTTTGGGCTCAGCGATGGCAAGCAGAGGCACCGGAGCATTGCGTTGCGCAGCGAGGATCGCCTGCAGATCCGGCCCATCAAAGGGCAGTCGTCCAGTCAACAGCTGATATAACACTGCCCCGAGCGCGTAGAGGTCGGAGGCGGCCGTTGGGGGACTACCATCAAGCCGTTCGGGTGCCAGGTATTGGGGGGTCGCGATTAAGGTCGTTGTATGGGTGCCTTCGACGCGCGCGATGCCAAAGTCGAGCAGCACGGCCGCGCCGTTGGGTCGCAGCCAGATGTTTTGGGGCTTGACGTCTAAATGAACATAACCATGCTCGTGGAGCGCACTCAGCGCATCTGCGATATTGGCGACGACATCAATTGCTTGGTCGACGGGTAATGGCAGTGCCTGGTCGAGGGAGCGTCCTTGCAGGAGCTCCTGCACCAGAAACGGTCCCTCCGGCGCGTCACCGGCATCGTAGGTGCGTACGATATGGGTATGAACGACCTGCGCTGCGATCTGGCCCTCGTTCAAGAAGCGCTGGCGCTCCTGGGGTTGAGCTGACAGATCGGGACGCAGCAGCTTGATGGCGACATCACGGCCCAAGCGCTCGTCCCGCGCCGCATAGACGCTGCCCATGCCACCCGTACCAACCATGTGTTGGATACGGTAGCGCCCGGTCAGCAGTGTTCCCGGCTGCAGCATCGCGCCGGTCCTAGAGACCTAACAAGTCTTTGAATTGTTTGTCGTATTGGTCGCTTTGTGACTGGGCCCAGGCACGGACTTCGGGATCGCTGGGCTTGCGCAGGAGCAACTCGCGCTCCGTAAAGACCAACTCGACCAGTTCCGCCTCGGCTAGGCCGATGGCCTTGAGCCAGCCCTGGACAACCGACGGTAAGTTTTCACGCTCGACGATTAATGATTTTGCCATCCTTACTCGGCCTCCGCAGCTTCGCCCTGCGTGTCGCTGAGACGCCGCAGATGGGGAAAGAGCATAACTTCACGAATTGTACTTTGATTGGTTAGGAGCATAACCAAGCGGTCAACGCCAAGCCCCAGACCGCCGGTCGGCGGCATGCCGATCATTAATGCCTGCAAATAATCGACATCCATCTGCATCGCTTCGTCATCGCCGGCCGCGTAGTCGCGCCCTTGCTCCAAAAAGCGCTGTTCCTGATCGAGCGGGTCGTTGAGCTCGGAGAAGGCATTGCCTAGCTCTGAGCCCAGTACGAAGACTTCGAAGCGTTCGACATAGTTCGGGTCTCCGGCAATACGCTTGGCCAGCGGTGATAAGGGCTGCGGGTAATCGGTAATAAAGGTGGGTTGATCAAGACGAGGCTGCACATATTCGCTGAATACCTCGTCGACCAACTTGGCCCAGCTCGGCTTGGGATCGACATGCAATTGACGCGCCTGAATCTCGCTCGTAAGCTGCTCCAGGGTGGCCGCTGCTTTAATATCGATACCGGTGTATTCATCAATCGCATCGCGCATGGTGATGCGGGGCCACGGGGGTTCAAGGTTGACGACCTGACCGGCGTATTCGATGGTTGTCGTTCCCAGGACCTGACGGGCAACATAGGTGACCAGTTCCTCGGTTAGCCGCATCATATCGTGGTAGTCGGCAAAGGCCTGGTAGCATTCCATCATGGTGAATTCGGTGTTGTGGGAGCGATCAACGCCTTCGTTACGAAAGTCCTTACCGATCTCATACACGCGCTCGAAGCCGCCGACGATCAAGCGCTTCAAATAGAGCTCGGAGGCGATGCGTAGATATAATTCTTGGTGCAACTGGTTATGATGAGTCAGGAAGGGTCGCGCTGCCGCGCCGCCATAAACAGGATGCAACATTGGCGTTTCGACCTCAACGAAGCCCTGACCGTCAAGAAAATCGCGGAAGGCTTTGACGATTTGGGCACGCAGGCGGAAACGCTCGCGCACGCCGTCGTTGACCAGCAGATCGACATAGCGGCGGCGGAGCCGAGCCTCGGTATCATGCAAACCGGCGTGCTTGTCGGGCAATGGGCTGAGTGCCTTGGCTGCCATGTGCCAGTGCTGCACAAAGAGGGTTGCCTCGCCGGTCTTGGTATGAAAGGGATAGCCTTCGACCGCGATGATATCGCCGAGGTCGGTCGTATCGACAAAGAGCTTATAGTCCTCGGGGCCGACATCTTTTTTTGACAGGAAAATCTGAATGCGCCCCGTTTCATCGACAAGCTGCGCGAAGGTAGAGCCACCAGCTGGGCGGCGTAGCATGATGCGACCGGCGATTGCCACCGTGGTCTGCGCGGCTTCCAGCGTCGTAAATTGATCGCGCAGGGCAACAATGGTATGGCTCCGCTTCACACGGGGCGGGAATGGATCATGGCCGGCTGCCCGTAGCTGTTCGAGCTTTTGGACGCGCGCTTGTTGTAGGTCGTTGAGTTCCATCCAAGCTCCTGAATCAGCCTTTATTATGCCATACTTAGTGGTAGCGGATGGGCCGGCCCTGGCTCCATTGATAGCAATACCTTTTTTGTTTTCACATTTTCGCCGGAACAGGTCGATTTTAACGCTTTGCTATGCTGTAAAAGGCATGTTATTGTTCCGCATGGCATACGTGTTTTAAGTGATTGGGATGCGAAATGCGAACGGCGAAAAAACAATGGGATCAATGAGAGGACGGACAGGAGCGGGAGTAAATTGAGCATAGCAGCGTCGTGAGGGCTCGGAAGCAAGTGCCCACGCCAGTTGGTTAGAAGAGGCTGCCGGGAGACAAAGATTGGATTGAACATGAGTGACATAGTATAGCACATTTGTGCTTTGGTGTCAAAGCCTTGGCGAAGCTAACCACCACGTATGTGCGGCTGGTACAATACGTTGACCACTGGAGGTGTCATGACGGTACATGTTCCGGTTGTGTATGAACCGATTGCCGCATTCTGCAAGCACCATCACATCCGCAGGCTAGCGTTCTTTGGCTCCGTGCTACGTGACGACTTTCGTCCGGAAAGCGATGTCGACGTCCTTGTAGAGTTTGAGCCAGGCCATACGCCAGGGTTCCTACATCTTGCAGCTATGGAGCAGGAACTGGCAGACCAGTTAGGTCGCCGGGTCGATATACGTACGCTTCAAGACCTGAGCGGTTACTTCCGTGATGATGTGCTCGCATCTGTTCAGACACTGTATGGACCCAGCTGACAGAATTCGGGTGAGGCATATGCTAACCGCTGCGGAGGAGGCGGTAGCGTTCGTTGCTGATCGAGGTCGCTCCCAACTCGACCACGACCGCATGCTGGTACTCGCACTCGTTACAGTGGCGTGGTGTACTAGGCGCGGATAATGGTGAGGCCAAGAGCACGGTAGGGGGCCAAAGTTTCCTCAGACACGTCGGCC
>JBBRHB010000278.1:0-6656 GCA_038223355.1 Chloroflexales bacterium | reverse complement strand
CAATCGATGCAAAAGATGCTCCTGCCATATATGCTGGCCGACGCTCCGACGGGCGGCGCGCTGCTGCTGGTAGCTCGTAAGCCCGGGAACTGAAATGGATCGGCTTGGTACAAAGGAGTCAGTGTGACCTTACTTCCGACGACCTATATTAATCAAATCGGACAGCATATCGGCGCAACCGTAACGCTGGCCGGCTGGGTCTACAACAAAACGGAAAAAGGCAAGCTCGTTTTTATCCAGCTGCGTGATGGCACCGGGACGATCCAATGCGTTGTCTTTCGCAAGAATGTCAGCGAAGATACCTTTGCCGCAGCGAAAAGCCTGACCCAGGAGTCATCGGTCCGTATCATCGGGGCCGTGCGCGCGGACGAACGGGCCCCAAGCGGCTATGAAATCGACGTCACGGCTGTTGAGCCGGTCCATATCGCTGAGGAGTACCCCATTACGCCCAAAGAGCATGGCACCGAGTTTTTGATGGAGCACCGCCATCTGCATGTACGCTCGGCCAAACAGCATGCCCTGCTGCGCATTCGTGCCGAAGTCATTGCTGCTGCCGAAGGCTTTTTGAACGACAATGACTTCATCCGCTACGACACCCCGCTTTTGACACCGGTCGCGGCCGAAGGCACCACCAATCTGTTCTCGACCCAGTACTTCGATCTAGGTACCGCCTATCTAGCCCAAACCGGCCAACTCTACGTCGAATCGGGCATGATGAGCTTTGGCAAGGTCTATTGCTTCGGCCCGACCTTTCGGGCTGAACAGTCCAAGACCCGCCGTCACCTGACAGAGTTCTGGATGATCGAGCCCGAATTGGCCTTCGCCGATCAAGACGACAATATGGTACTGCAAGAAAACTTCGTGAGCGCGATTGTGCAGCGCGTGCTGGCGCGCCGGTCGGCCGATCTTGCAACGCTTGGCCGCGATGTGACCGCGCTCGCCAACGTCAAGCCGCCCTTCCCGCGCATCAGCTATGACGAGGCAGTAGAGCGCATCAACACCGCAGCAGCTGCCGGCACCACCGTGCCACCGGACGACAAGCCGCTCCCGGCCATTGTTTGGGGTGAGGATTTTGGCGCGCCCCATGAAACCTTTCTGGCCGCCCAGTTTGACCGGCCCGTTTTCGTCGTCAACTATCCGACTGCAGTCAAAGCCTTTTACATGCAGCCGGTCGAAGGCCGCCCCGAAGTCGTTCATTGCGCCGATCTGCTAGCTCCCGAAGGCTATGGCGAAATTATTGGTGGCTCCCAACGCATCCATGATATGCAACTACTCGAAGCCCGCATTCGTGAGCATGGCCTCGACCCAGAACACTATCGCTGGTATCTCGATCTCCGCCGCTACGGCACCGTTCCCCATTCGGGCTTCGGTATGGGCATCGAGCGCTGCACAGCCTGGATCGCCGGCACACGCCATATTCGCGACACTATTGCGTTTCCGCGTCAGCTCTATCGCATTTATCCATAATGAGGAGCAGCTGTGACCCCACCTCAGACCATTGCCGATCTTGGCAAGCAACTCACGGCCAATGTGGGTCGGGTGATCGTAGGCAAGCAAGCCATGACCGAACTGCTGCTGGTGGCCATGCTGTGCGAAGGGCATGTGCTCCTCGAAGACGTGCCGGGCACCGGCAAGACAACGATGGCCCGTTCGTTGGCACGCTCGTTGGATGCCCACTTTACTCGCATTCAATTCACGCCCGACCTCCTGCCTTCGGATGTTACCGGTCTCACCTTTTATAATCAAAAAACGAGTGATTTCGAATTTCGACCGGGACCGATCTTCGGGCAAATCGTGCTGGCCGACGAGATCAATCGCGCCACGCCGCGCACGCAGTCGGCCTTACTCGAAGCCATGCAAGAGCGCACAGTCACATTGGATGGTATTACCCACCGGCTGCCGCGACCATTCTTGGTATTGGCAACCCAAAACCCGGTTGAACTTGAGGGCACCTTTCCCTTGCCCGAAGCTCAGCTTGACCGCTTCCTGCTCAAGCTCAGTATTGGCTATCCGAGCGCGGCTGAGGAAGTTTTTATGCTTGATCGTTTCGATCGGACCGACCCTTTAAGTGAACTCCAGCCCGTACTTTCTGCTACAGCCCTAATTGCCTTACAGGGGCAGGTTCCCCTAGTAACAGTGGAAGAAGTCGTCCGTGCCTATCTTGTCGCCATCGTGCGGGCCACCCGTGAAGACCCCGCCATTGCCTTGGGAGCGAGTCCGCGCGGTTCATTGGCACTACATCGCACTGCCCAAGCCCGTGCCGCCCTCCAAGGCCGCGACTTTGTCCTCCCCGACGATATTAAAGCGCTCGCACCCGCCGTACTAGGCCATCGCCTCATGCTAAACTCGGAGGCACGGCTCCGCGGGCGGACCGCGAGCACCATCGTCCAAGCGATTCTAGATCGTGTCCCGGCACCCGTAGAAGGGTAAGCACGAGCACACGCGGAGCAAAGAAAGAGTAAAGGCCGTAAGAGCAGGGGGGCGCGTGCTATACTTCGCTACCATATGCACTCGCTTAAGAGGAGGCAGGAGCGGGTAGTGCCGCGAGGATCAGTATGTATTATGATGATGATGTATCACAGGGCAGCGGTTGTGTACGCGGCGCGCTGATTTTAGCAGTCGTCGGTATCGCGATCGCGGGCTTTTTTTATTTTTCGGTTAATAGAGCGACTAAAAATCTCTTCCCAACAATTCCTAATCCAATCGCAGCTCGGCCGACTACGGTCGACGCGAGCCGGCCGGCGGTCATCCAATCGATAAAAGCGCTCAATAAGCTTGAAACGACGACATATATTGCCGAAAAGGTGATTCAGGCCGGACAACAGGGAAACGCGGTATATAACCTATTCCTGGGCGATAAGCTGTTGTTGATCGCACATGGCGACGTGATCGCCGGCTTTGATTTATCCAGGCTGCGCGATCAAGATATTGTGGTCGGCGACAATGGTACCAGCGTTACCTTGACACTGCCGCCGGCCGAGGTCTTGAGCTATAAGCTCGACAACAGCAAAACGGTAGTTTACGAACGTCAAACCGGGGTCGCGACTAAGGGCAACACCGGGCTAGAAACTGAGGCCCGTCGCATCGCGGAGCAAGAAATCTTGCGGGCTGCCTGCGATGGCGGGGTCATTGACCAAGCCAATATTAATGGGCAACACCAAATGGAAGTACTTTTGAAGAACTTGAAATTTACGCAGGTTACGGTGAAAACACAAGCGGGCGCATGCACCTTGCCCGGTGGAGCACCACTGCCCCCACCCCCGGCTGCACCGCAGACCGGCACGCAATAAGGATAGCTATGCTAGAACTGACCTTTGATCCCGATGCGCGCACACTATATGGCTACTTCACGCCAATCGACGAGGGCGAAGATAGCGAGCAAAGTGAGTTTCCCGGGATGTTTTTACTGGACGCGGCGGGACAAATCGTCGCGTTCCACATTGAGATCGGCAAAGAAGTGCCGGTCACGGCGCTGCAAGATGCGCTCGTGCATCCCGAGGTCCATTTGGATCACGACGACACCGTACTCCGCCTCACATTTAGTCAAGAGCCACCGGATACACATGTCGATTTTCCCTATCCGGCGATCATCGACCGGGACCGGACGGGTCGTGCTCTGGGGATTGAGTTTATCGCGGATATGGAGTTCGAGATCGCTCAGCGGCTCCGCTGGCTCCAGTCGTCGATCGTTGAAGTGTTTGGATCAGACGACGAGGGAGACGCACCACCAAGCATGTCTGCCACCGAGGTCACTAGCCAGCTAGGGGCACGAGCGGACGAGGGTGAGCAGGAAGAGGTAGTAGCGCCGACACGGATTTCGGATGAAGAGGTAAGGGTGGGGCTGGTAGCCCTGGTTGGGAAGCCCAATGTCGGCAAGTCCACCTTATTGAACGCCTACTTCGGTACCAAGCTTTCGATTGTGTCGCCCAAGCCACAGACGACGCGAATTGTGGTACGCGGTATCCTGAACCGTCCCGAGGCCCAGGTCGTCTTTGTCGATACGCCTGGCTTGCATAAACCCCAGTCACAGTTGGGCGAATACATGGTCGAAGCCGCCCGACGCTCAATCCCCGATGCCGATGTGATCTGCTTCGTGGTTGATGCAACCGAGCCGCCGACGGCTCAGGATCGTTTGATTGCCGAGTCGATCAAAAAAGCACATAAGCCGACAATTTTGGTCTTGAACAAGATCGACATCGCCCATCACGTCGATCTTTATTTACAAGCATTTCAGGAGATGGGGCCGTGGGAGATGGAGGTCGCCGTCTCAGCGAAAGAAGCCGAGGGCATCGCAGGGCTGCTGGAGGAGGTTATCCAGCGCTTGCCAATGGGACCGCGGCTGTTTCCAGAGGATCAGCAAACCGATCTGTCGCCACGCGAGCAAGTCGCTGAACTGGTACGCGAAAAGGTGCTGCTGAATACACAACAGGAAGTGCCGCATGGCGTGGCGGTCGAAGTCGAGGAATGGGAAGAGCGGGGCGAACGGTTGTATATTCGCGCGACAGTCAATGTCGAGCGCGATGGTCATAAAGGCATCATCATCGGCGACCGCGGGCAGATGCTCAAGAAGATTGGGGCAGCGGCACGCTATGAGATAGAACGGCTACTGGGCCGGCCAGTATTTCTAGATTTATGGGTCAAAGTACGGAAAGACTGGCGGAGTGATCCTTCGTCGTTGCACTGGCTAGGCTACGATATTAAGAAGTTGAAGTCGTAAGAGGGCAGAGGTTCGGATGCCACCCAAAGCACAAACCTATAAAGGGATGAAAGATTATCTGCCGGGCGAAATGCGCCTGCGACAGTATATTATCAGCACGCTGACTGCCGTTGCTACCCGCTATGGTTTCGAGCCGATGCAGACGCCGATTGTTGAGTACGAAGATACGATCGCGGGCAAGCTCGGTGATGATGAGAAGTTGATCTACCGGTTGCAATATGGCGATGATCGGCTGGCACTGCGCTATGACCAGACGGTGTCGTTGGCGCGCGTCATAGCGCAGTATCCCAATGACATTACGCTGCCGTTCCGCCGCTGGGCGGTTGGCCCCTCGTATCGAGGCGAACGGCAGCAGCGGGGTCGCTTCCGCGAGTTTTATCAGTTTGACATCGACACGGTGGGCGCGAGTGGTCCGCTGGCCGATGCTGAAATTATTGCTGTGATCAGCGAAGCGCTGCAAGCGCTGGGCTTCAGCGGCTTCCGCGTCCTGCTGAACAACCGCGAAATCTTAAGCGCCTTGGCACGGGTGGTAGGCGTGGACGAGGCAGCGGCAGCCGGCGTGTACCGGGCCATCGACAAGTTTGATAAGATCGGTGCGCAAGGTGTACGTGAGCAGTTGTTGCAAGGCGGCATTGCACCTGAGGCAGCCGAGGAGATTGTACGCTTTATGCAACTCGAAGGCACCACGGCAGAGGTCTTAGATGCTGTGGCGGCACAACTGGACAGCGATACCCGTGGAGCCATGGCAGTCCAAGAGCTACGCGCCGTCGTCGGTTATCTCCAAGACCTTGGCGTTAACCCAGTCACGTATGCGGTGGCACCGCGACTGGCACGCGGCTTGTCCTACTATACCGGCACGGTCTTCGAAGCTGTGATCGAGCAACCCCCAATCGGCTCGCTCCTCGGCGGTGGTCGCTATGACAACTTGATCGGCGCATTCGCGGGTCGCTCGGTACCAACAGTTGGCACCGCCTTCGGCATCGAACGTTTGCAGATTGTGATGACGGAGCTGGGACTTGGACCCAAAAGTCAGGGTGCGGTCGAAGCTTACGTCACCATTTTCACCTCAGAGCTAACAGGCGAGGCGCTACATCTGGCCAGCGGACTACGGCGCGCCGGCATAGTGACAATTACGGCCTTGGGCCCGGATAAACTTGGGAAACAGCTAAAAGAGGCTGCATCCAAGGAAATCCCGTTTGCGCTGATCCTGGGTCCCGACGAATTGGCCAAGGGCGAAGTCGTTGTCCGCGATTTACGGACCGGGGAGCAGCGCACCGTGCGGCGCGAGGCGGTGGTGGAGGTGATACGTGGAACGTGAGCGATTATAATGAGAGCATCAACTCGTTTGCGGCTGTGAGGGAAGCAAGGTAAAATTATTAAGTGAATCATCGGAAAAAGCGAGCTAATACAAATCTATGCCAACGTATGTTTACGGCTGCGATACCTGCGGCCACGGGTTCGAACAAATTCAAAAATTCCAGGATGCGGCACTCGTTACCTGCCCAGAATGCGGGGCACGGATCCGGCGTATCTTTCAGCCTGCTGGAATCGTGTTTAAGGGATCAGGATGGTACAGCACCGACTCACGCGCCGAGCGATCGGGCAACGGCAATGGTGCCAAAAAGAGCAGTGGAGAGACCGGCGAAGGGAAATCAAACAGTGAGGGGGCAGAAGCCACGCCAAAGAAAGAGGGAGATGCTGCTAAAGCGGATACCCCCAAGGCAGACACCGCCGCGAAACCGGCAGCTCCCCCAGCCAAGCCAGCTGCCAACGCCGAATGATGCTTAGCGCTCGCCACTTTGAGATTCCATTCTTCCGGGCACAACGGGCCGGGAATAGCGAAGCACTTTGTCGTTAGGGAGTGTCGCTGAGGCACTCCCTGCACATGTGATTCGTTGATTTCGACGGCTTCGTAGCTAAAGGAAGAGGAGGACGGTAT
>JBBRHB010000277.1:0-6673 GCA_038223355.1 Chloroflexales bacterium | reverse complement strand
GGCTGCGACCCTGGGAGTTTCGGCACTTACAGTGCCTATCCTTCTGCTCAGCTTTGGACAACTGTCCCTGGTGGCACCGGTCGCCAATCTCCTATTGCTGCCGGCGGTGCCCTTCGCAATGGCATTTGGGACAGTGGCCCTTGTGCTTGGTTCGATTATACCGCCACTAGGGTACGTTGTTGCCTCCTTCAGCTGGCCGTTCCTCGAATGGCTGCTGGTAGGAGCGCACCTACTCGCTAGGCTTCCGCTAGCCGCCCTCACGCCTCGCAACGTTGCTGCTGGGTGGGCAGGAGTCTATTACGCCTTCTTCGTAGTAGGATGGGCGTGTTATCAAAAGCCCTGGCAGCGTGTCCTCCCAACTTCAGAGCTTCAACCGAGGAGCGGACAGTCAAACTGAGGGGTG
This sequence comes from Chloroflexales bacterium, assembly GCA_038223355.1. GTDB lineage: Bacteria > Chloroflexota > Chloroflexia > Chloroflexales > Kallotenuaceae > JACDGP01. Next base: position 6,270 of record JBBRHB010000277.1, on the reverse strand, counting down.
CAGGATCAGTCCGGCGCAGGTGCGCCGACGTCTCATTACGGCTCGGCGACGACGCCCTCGTCGGAGATCGAACCCCGAACGGGAAGGCAGATCGTGAAGGTGCTGCCGTGCCCCTCCGTACTCTCGACTTCCACGTGACCTCCGTGCAGCCCAACGATTTCATTAACCACGTATAGCCCGATCCCATTCCCGCCGATAGCGTTTGCTTGTGCATTCGTCGCCCGGTAGAAGCGGCCAAAGAGCTGCGCAAGCTCAGCTTCCGGAATACCAATTCCATGATCGGAGACCGCAATACAAGCTTCTGATCCCCGCTGTTCGGCATGCACCGTAATCACACCGCCGTCACGACTGTACTTGATGGCGTTCCCCAGCAGGTTTTCAAGCATTTGCTCCAGCCGCAGTTCGTCACCTGCGACCATGAGCGGCTCATCCGGCACGTCCCAGGTTAGTGTATGCACGTCAAGGGCCGGCTGTACCTGAGCCACCACGTGCGCCACGAGCGCGCGCACATCCAGCAGTGCGGACTCGATCGTCAATTGTCCCGTCTCTAAGCGAGAAACATCCAACAGAGCGCTCGTTAGTTCATTCAGTCGGCGCGTCTGTCGCACGAGTGCGCTGAGCGCGCGTTCGTCGCGGTCCGTAAGGCTGTAGTCGCGTGTCATCCGCCGCTGGAGCATCTCTGCATGGCCCAGCATGGTCGTGAGCGGGGTCTTGAGTTCATGGGCAGCAAGCGATAGAAAGGCATCACGGATGCGGAGTGCCTCCTCGGCCTCAACGCGGGCCGATTGCTCGCCCGCAAGTAGCCGCGCTGCTGCGTCTTCTAGCCGCTTGCGTGCGGTAATGTCGTGCACAATGGCAATTGTGTATTGCGTCTGGTCGTCGGGCGTACGCAGAACCGTCGCCGTTAACTCGCCCCAGACGACTATACCGTCCTTGCGCACGTAGCGCTTTTCGCGTGAAAATTCGTCCAACTTACCACTCGCCATCTGCTGCACGGCAACGTAGTCCTGCGGACGATCCTGGGGATGGGTGACGTCCAGGAATGTCATGGTCAGCAGTTCTTCAGCTGTATAGCCTGTGAACTCGCAGAAGCGGCGGTTAACGCGCCGGAAGCAAGCCGTTTGGACATCAACCTCCACCGTCCCGGCACCGGCGAGCTCGAAGATGGCGCGATACTCCACCTCACTTTTCCGCAGGGCTTCCTCCACCCGCTTCTGATCGGTGATCTCCTGCGTCATGACCATACCACCAACAATCACATTTCGTGCATCGGAGACTGGCAGTGTATGTACCACGAAGACCTGCTCGTCAAACGGGACCTCGATGCGCGTCGCCGCACCGTGTAGTGCTGCCCGCAGGACGGGCTCGTCCCGCGTCGCAATATCGGGAGGCAAGAGTTGCCAGATGGTCTTGCCTTCGACCATCTCCCTGGATAGTCCACTTGCCTGGAGACCGGTACCACCCGCTAGGATATAGCGCAGGTTGTGATCAAAGAGAAAGACTGCGCCGTTCGGAAAGTGCTCAACCAGCGTTCGATAGCGCGCTTCTGAAAGTTCGAGGGCGTCGACTACGCGCTGATGCTCGACGGCGGCCGATTGGAGGTCAGCATTCCGCTGGCGCAGCTGATATAGCTCAGCCCGAAGCTGAGTAATGATTAGGTCTGCATCATCCATTCTCAGTCGCCTTCGGTGCTGCCATGCACCTCGCCTGTAAGACGACGTTCGCTGTTGCCAAACTCCCGTCTGCGTCTTGTGCTCCGCACTAATAGACCAGCTTAATCTCATCGCGTGCTGCAACGCCCACACCAGGGATCGGATAGTTGCCCGTAAAGCAAGCGCCACAGAAGGACAGCGGGTCGCGACCTGTCGCACGGAGCAGGCCCGCGTAGGAGAGGTACTTTAACGAGTCGGCGTGGACATAGGCACCGATCTGTTCCTCCGTCAGACGGTGTGCGATCAACTCAGGGTAGGTCGCCATATCTACGCCCATAAAGCAAGGATGGCGGATAGGCGGTGAGGAGACACGCATGTGGACTTCGCGGGCCCCGGCTTCACGGAGCAGCTTAACAATGGGACCACTGGTATTGCCACGTACAATTGAGTCATCAACCAGGATTACACGCTTGCCCTCGAGGGTTGAGCGCAGGGGATTGAATTTCAGGGCGACACCCTGCTGTCGTAAGCGATCATCGGGCTGGATAAAGGTGCGGCCAATATAGCGGTTCTTGATTAGGCCCTCGGTATACGGAATATTCGCTTCTTGGGCATAGCCGATGGCGGCCGGTGTCGCAGAGTCGGGAATACCCATCACAAGGTCGGCTTCGACGGGCGCTTCACGTGCCAGCTCACGACCAAGCTCCATGCGCACTTGGTGAATCACATTTCCCTGCAGTTGCGAATCGGGACGGGCGAAATAGATGTATTCAAACAAGCACAGCGCGGATTGCGGAGCGGGTAAATGGCCGATGGTGTGTGGGCCATCGCTATCGATGAGTAGCGCCTCGCCGGGCTCGATCTCACGCACCCATTCGGCACCGATCGTCGCTAGTGCACAAGACTCCGAGGCTACGACCCAGCCGGTAGCGCCTAGCTTACCCAGGCATAACGGGCGGAGGCCAAGCGGATCACGGACCGCATACAAGGCATCGCGCGTCAAGAGCGTCAGGCAGTAGGCTCCTTCGGCACAGTTCATGAAATGATCGATACGCTCGGCCCAGGTGGGGCCCTGACCGGCCAGCAGGGTAAGCATGGCGATCTCGCTATCGGAGGTAGAGGTCAGGCCTGCCCCATGTTTTAAAAGATCGGAGCGCAACTCAACAGCATTCGTCAGATTACCATTGTGACCAAGTGCAAGCGGTCCCAGGTAAGTCTCAAGCGTGAATGGTTGGGCATTGGCCATACGGGATGAACCGGTTGTTGAGTAGCGCGTATGGCCAATAGCTAAGTGGCCTTGCAGAGGTGCCAAACTCGCCTCGTCGAAAACCTGCGCGACTAAGCCCATCGCTTTATGAGTTTTGATCGTCTGCCCATCAGAAACTGCGATACCGGCACTTTCCTGACCACGATGCTGTAATGCGTATAAGCCGAAAAAGGTTACTCGTGCGACATCTTCGCCCGGGGCGTATATCCCGAATACACCACACTCTTCGTGCGGATTGTCATCCCACACAGCTTTCTCTCCCAGGTGCCCAGTATAATTCCGCGCGGCGCAGTTCTTTATCTGGTCTGGTTGAACACCTACATGAAGTATAACAGGTAGTACCGGCAATTTCGTGACAATTTGATGGCTTACCAGCAGCGTGCAAGCAGCGCTAGACATGTGCTGTCCACAACGAAGGCAGGGCAGCATGAGCAAGGTTATACTATCTAGATGCCAACAGCCGTTGCAAAGACCATCACTATCGATGGCGTAACACTCGTAGTAGAGGTCACCCGCAAGCAGGTTAAGAACGTCAACGCACGTCTGAATCATAGGACGAGCACGCTGGCTATTAGTGCGCCGTTCACTATGTCGCCGGCAACACTCGAGCCCATTATTACCGATTTAGGTCGTAAGCTTCTGCGGCGGGTTCGTGCTGACGAAGTGAATACAGAAGAGGCGGCGCACCAACTCGCGCAACGCGTCGCGGCTCGTTTTCCCGAGCCACCCGGCGTCGCACAGGTGTTGTTCGTCACAACGCAACAGGCACGCTGGGGCAGTTATAGCACGGCAACGCGCACAATTCGGTTGCATGCAGCACTGCGTCATATGCCAACGTGGGTGCTGGAGGCCGTTATGGCGCATGAACTAGCGCACGTTACACACCATAACCATGGACCCGGCTTCTGGGCGCTCCTGCATCGCGTCTGTCCAGATACGGAGCGCGCCAATGCGTTTCTTGCAGGCGTAAGCTGGTTAGGGCGGGAATGGGAACAGCTACCGCCGGTCGAGCGCTCCTTGCTCATGAAGGAAACGACGTTTGACTAACGAGGTCGCTTGGCGGCAAGCTCGACGAAGGGCAGCAGTGCGTTCGGATTGCTGAGAGAGTCGGGATTCGCCGCCTTGGCGACCGGCACGCCCATCAAAATCTTTTTTACCGGCACCTCCACTTTCTTGCCGTTATGGGTTCGTGGTAGTTCGTGTAGAGCGAAGATCGCATCCGGGACATGGCGGGGCGAGAGGGTGCGGCGGATATGCAACTTGATTTTAGCGGTAAGTGCATCGTCCAACACGGCTCCGTCCGCGAGTACCACAAATAACGGCATGTAGGAGGCACCTTGCAAGCCTTCGAGATCCACAACCAGACTATCGTGTATCTCGGGTAGGGCATCGACGGCGCGGTAGATTTCGCTGGTGCCCATGCGGATGCCCATGCGGTTGATGGTGGCATCGGAGCGACCATAGATCACCAGGCCACCTTGCGCCGTGATTTTGACCCAATCGCCGTGTCGCCACACGCCCGGAAAGGTATCGAAATAGCTTTCGCGGTAGCGTCGGTCTTCGGAATCGTTCCAGAAGAAGAGCGGCATCGACGGCATAGGCGCGGTAATCACCAGTTCGCCCGGCTCGTCCACCAGCGGATGACCTTCCTCATCGAAGGCGGCGACCCGCGCGCCGAGGCAGCGGCATTGGATTTCGCCAGCCCGCACCGGTAGCAGCGGCGAGCCACCAACGAACGCTGTACAGACATCGGTACCGCCGCTGATCGAGCTGAGCCACATGTCGGCCTTGACCTCTTTGTAGACCCACTGAAAACCCTCGATAGAGAGCGGTGAGCCGGTAACACCAATCGCCCGCAGCCGGCTGAGATCATAGTGGCGACCCGGCGTAATGCCGGCTGTTTGACAGGCGGTAATGTAGGCGGCACTCGTGCCAAAGCAGCTCATAGCCGTCTTCTGGGCAAATTCCCAGAGGACATTCATATCCGGCCAGCCAGCACTCCCATCATAGAGGAGGATGGTAGTGCCAACGAGTAAACCGCCCACGAGGAAGTTCCACATCATCCAACCGGTGGTCGTGAACCAGAAAAAGCGATCACCGGGTTTAAGATCTAGTTGGAGGCTGACAGACTTAAGGTGTTCGAGCAGGATGCCACCGTGACCATGCACAATGGGCTTGGGCAAACCAGTTGTGCCAGAGGAATAGAGCACCCAGAGTGGATGCTCGAACGGCACCGGCTCGAAGCACAACTCGCCTTCGGTTGCTAGGAACTCGCTCCAGGGCAACGTCTTAGATAGCTTATTCGTGTCCGTGGCAGAGGTTCCCTGCGAGATGAGAATCGTACGCTCCAGCGTTGGTAGGGCCTGTTGAAGCTCGGCGACCACCGCTCGCTTGTCGAAGGCTTTGCCGCCATAGTGGTAGCCGTCGACCGCGAAAAGAATTTTTGGCGCGATTTGAGCGAAGCGGTCGATGACACTGGGGCTACCAAAGTCGGGCGAACAACTTGACCAAATCGCGCCGAGGCTGGCACATGCCAGGAAGGCGATGACAGCCTCAGGGATATTACCGACGAAGGCTACGACACGATCACCGGAGACTACTCCCAGGTTACGGAGCGCAGTTGCAACCGCGCCAACCTTATGGTGGAGCTCGTCCCAAGAGATTTCTTGGGCGGCCTGGCGCTCGGACTGAAAGATAAGCGCGGGATGCGACGAGGTGGCGTTGCTGAAGACACGCTGGGCATAGTTAAGTTCGGTACCTGCGAACCACTTCGCACCGGGCATTTCGTGGCTTGAGAGCACCTGCGTAGTGGTGCCCGACAAGTGCACATCGAAAAATGCAACCAGTGACGACCAGAAGGCTGGGATATCGTCGACGGACCATTGCCAGAGTTCAGCATAGCTGGCGAAGTGGAGACCATGTGTTTGCTCCAACCAGCGCATATACTGGCGCAGTGAACTGTGTTCCTGTAGCTCCGCCGATGGTTCCCAGAGCACCGTGCCTTTAACGCTGGCAGCCATATGCACCTCCGCTGTTAATGTACCACAGGAGTTGCGCACACGAAGCTAGCCGGATGGCCGCTCGACAGGTGGTTTATCTAGGGGGAGATCGTCAGCCAACGGCTTCGTCCCCGCAAGTTGACGGAGCACTTCCTCGGTATGCTGGCCGAGTGTGGGCGGAGGAGTCGTTATTTCAGCCGGCGTTAGGCTGTAGTTGACGGCGGGACCGACCAACCTAACGTCACCAGCAGTAGGATGGGCGACGCAGACGACCTGCTGCGAATGGACGACCTGTGGATCGGCGAAGACCTGGGCCATTGTGTTGACAGGCGCGACTGCCACTTGTGTTGCG
>JBBRHB010000276.1:0-6693 GCA_038223355.1 Chloroflexales bacterium | reverse complement strand
GCAGGTACTCACGCGGCCCAGTTGGACCGTCATAACGTCGGGCACGGGTGGCTTTGTCGATATGCTCCGCAACCCGATCAAGGTCCAGGATGGCGAATGGTGCGCTGCGCACCGGCAGTTTATCCGCGCTGCGTAGCTGTGGTGCGTCAAGAAATGGTTGATCAGCCATGCCTACCTGCGCCTATCGATCCCGTGGTTGCCTGTGTGAGATAGACCATCTGATCCTTCCTTATATTCTTGCCCATGCATAGTATAAGCCCTTTGCTTCAACCGACGGTGCCCGTCAGGTCGCTGCTGCCACAACACTCCACGCTACCAGACGGAGTCTACCAGTATCTGCGGCGCTGGTCTGAGCGCTCCTATGAGGCCTTCCCGCCGCTGGTTACAGCGCTCACTGGCTGGTAAGATGAACGAGATACAATTAAGGACGATCGGCAATGCAAGATATCAAGTTTCGCGTCTGGGATAGCGACAAGCGGCAGGTCAGCTCCTTTTCTTTTGACGACGTGGCCAGCATGGCTACCTTCTGGGGCATGCAGGGGGATGCAGCACGCGGTGGCTTCACGTACCAGCAGTATACCGGCCTCAATGATCGGCAGGGGCGGGAGATTTACTTTCACGATATTCTCCGTGAAGGTCTCCATTGGTGCTACCTTGTCGCCTGGTTCGATCATGGCTGGGCGTTACAAGAAATCGGCTATCCACACGCGGGCTATCGCCATTTCAAAGACGCGCACTACATGGACGTCATCGGCAACCGCTGTGAACAGCCCGAGTTAGCTGCTTCCTTGGCCTAACAGGCTCCGATACGGTGCTCCAAGCGCTCCGCTCGACCCTTGGAGCACCGTCAATGAGCATGCTCCATCATCTGGGTGGGTTGTCGGCACCACCATTGGAGTAGTGCTGCATTCGTCGCCTGACGTTGAGTAGCACCCTCATACTGCGGGCATGAAGACGATGTTTGCTACTCCATCCGAACGCTAGCCACGTAAGACACACTCATATGACCGGGCCACCTCGCGTACGATTTGATGAAGGTCGGCCTCCATCATATTCAGCACCAGCCCCGATGGTGCTCCTACCTCGGCCACGCCCACGAGCATGACGCTGCGGAGGAGCCCTGCCTGGTTCGTCTTGCGATCGCGGAGGGCAGAGCAAAAGGGAGCACCGAAACATACCGAACTGCGTATCGTTACCATGACTCTTGTGCCTCCTTTCGTCCATGCACTGGATATTCTTTTGCTACCAAACCTGTACCCGTGGTGCGGCCTCCGGCGCGGGCTCAACGACGGCCGCATCCGTGGACGCTGGCGCAGTCGGAGTGACCTGGTCGATTGGTACCTCTGACTCAATCGCGACCGGTTCTATGGGCGGGGACGGCGCCTCGGCGTTAGCCGCTGGCGGTACGAGCGGCGTCGCGAGATCCAGCAGGCGCGTGGCTCGCCGGTGATCGTTGCTTGTCCTCGGCAGATGCTCGAGCTCATCAAACAGCGGTGATGAGTCGAGACGTCGGGCAATCACAATGCCTTTGCGCTTGCCCATCGGCGCGTAGACCACCACGGCGTCCTCCGGGAGCCGCTTCTGGGCTTCGGCGGGTGAGAGGGCCGGGACTTCCTCCCGCTGATGACTGATCGTTGTCTGCTGGCCTGTACGACTGGCCTGCCCCAGCATGTGGCTGCGGCCCGTACTTTCGTGCCGGATAAAGTCCAACCTGGTTCCCAGCATGTCGCTGATGTGCCGCGCCATTTTGAGATCGTTGCTCGCAAAATACAGGTGGTAGTGACAGTTGCCCATGATCGTCTCGGCGGTCTCTGGTCCATAGATGTCGCGGAGCTGGGAGAGTTGCTGCAGATAGATGATCAGCATGATGCCCGCGCTGCGCACCGTCGCCAGGAGCGTATCGAGGCCGGGGATCGCAAACGCGGCGAGCTCGTCAATCAGGAACAGCGCCGGCGTGGCCGTCCTGCTATGCCGCGCCTGTCGCATGCGTCCCCGGATGAGACCGGCGACAGCAGCGGCCACCAGGGGGCGGGCGGTGCTGGCCTGTTCGAGCGGATAGGTGATGTAGATGGTCGAAGCGGCCTCAACCCAAGCTGGCGATACATCCCGTTGCGTAAAGGTGGCGATGTGCGGGGCGAAGGTCGCAAACTTGGCCGTCAAGGTGCCCCAGGCGGAGGTGGCAAACTTGTTCTCCAGCGCCCTGGCGGGCGGTAAGGAATCGAGGAACTGGCGTACCTCCTTGGGCGCAAAGATGGCCGCTTCGGTCATGGCATCCGGGAGCGCAAGCTGGGCCCAGCGTGCAAGGACCTGAAGCCCATTTCTGCCGGTCGCCTGGCCCGCTGTCATCGCCGCAAAAAAGAGCGGGAGCGTCTTTTTGGCCCAGATCGGATCGCGGTCGCGCCAGGTTTCTAGGAGAATCTCGTGCAGCGCTTGCACATCGAGTGGATCGTGCGGATCGAAGTAGTCGAGCAGGTCGAGGGCGTCATTGGGCAGGTTATAGCACGGCCCCAACCCCTGGAGCACGCGGCGATGGGTCGCCGTGCGGCGGTAGATTTCGCCTTTGGGGTCGACGATCACGGCCGGCCCGTGCCAGGTGAGCATGAGGTCGGTCAGGTGCAGACCCTTGCCGGCTCCGGTCGGTGCCACACAGAGCGCATGGCCACGACTGGTGCCGTGGGCAATCCCGATGATCCGTTCGCGTTTCCCGTGCCCCACTTTGGCGAGCGGCACACCGGACTCGCCAGGCTTGAGAAACAGGGCTGGGGGCAACTGCCAGGGCGGCAGCCGGCCTTGCTGCCGGGCGAAGCGGTCGGCCTCCGCGCGCTGGGTCCGATGCGTCGCATCTCCTCCCGTAAGGGCCAAGTAGAGGGCGAGGCCACCCATGGCCGCAGGAAGTATCCACACCACCTGGGTCGGCGCACGCGGCACCTCCAGACTGCCGATGTACACCGTGTCCGGTTGCTGGTCGATATGCCAGATCGGAAACAAGAAGCTGTAGCTCAGGGATTGGGCTGCCCTGGCTTTCGTCGATGGAATGCTGCGGGCAAACCAGACGAAGTTCAGCAGGGCCGGGAGCAACCAGAGCAGTGCGATCGTGGCCAGCACCCAGAGTGGGACGCGGGATGGGCGCGGATAGAACTCGCGGATAAACTGTCGAAACTCCGGCGTGGGAGGCATGCTGGTGGACTGGGGCATAGTGTCACCTATCGTTCGAGGCCGCGCTCCTGCTCGGCGGCATGGTGGATTTGCTGCTCGGCGCTGCGCCGGCGGTCGGTCTGGTCGGACACGTCACGCGCGACCGTGCGCTCCATCTGGCGGTCGCGTGCCTGCTCGGCGCTGCGTTCCCGCTCTCCGAGCTGGTCATACATCGTGCGAAGTTCGGCTTTCTTAAACTGCTTCTCGCGGAACCCAATGCCGTGGCAGTGGGGATGGTCCGTGTTGTGGTGCTCGATCAGGTAGTAGTGATCATAGTGGCCGTCCAAGGTGGCGCGGTAGTCGTCGACGGCCAGCGCAACCGCTTTGGTCGACAGGACAAAGATGTAGACCTGGCGGCTGGCAATGGCATGCTCACGCAGTTCGGAGCGCACGTCATCCAGACTGAGGCCCATGCGTCCGTCGCCCGTCGCCCAGCTGCGGCCGCTGACGTCGCGGTCGGGGCCAGCGCGGTAGGTGTAATACGTCGCGGCTGAGCGGACCGCACCGGTGGTGCTTTTGGCTCTGAGTGGCTCGTGGCGGCTGTAGGCCATCGTTACTCCTCGTCCAGGTCGCGTTTGAGGGATGCCAGTTCCTGCATGGTTGCGCTGATCTTCGCGCGAGAAAAGGTTCGGTATGCATCGTCGCGGATCCGCGCCTTGACAAGGTCGTACGTCTCGGGCCCATGGTGGGGATCGTCCTGCGCGTACAAGTGGTACACGGCGGCACCGGCCAGGCGGCTGGCCATCCCGGTCTCGACAATGTTGTACAGCAGCAAGCGAACGATTCGCTCCATGCCAGCCGTCCATTCGCTCCGAACCGTGCTCACAATAATAGGGGTGAGGATCTCTGCCGGTGATTGGGCGAGCCCCATCCGTACCAGTGTTTCCGCGGCCGCACTGAAGGAGGAAATCTGGTGCTTCACTTGATACGTCTCGATCGCCTGCATGACGTCGAACGTCCACATTGTACGGTGCGGAATGGTGCCCATGCGTCGTTTTGCCATGCTCAAACTCCTTACAACTCCAGCTGGTTGATCACGTCGTAGCTCATCCACCACCGGCTACTCCGGCCGGTTCGCACCGGTTTATGACTGGAACGTGCTGCAGTTACACAGAAAACTCGATCTGAACGTATTCAGTGTCCTATCTTGTTTAGCCCGCGAACTAATGACACAAAAACTACGGCACCACAGCATCGCCGGATGAGGTCGCTGTCCATGTGCATCAGTGGTCCGCGCTGCTCGTCGAGGCAACACCCCGCATGAAGTGTCAAGACTTTCTCTGTTGTGCCAGGGCTCGAGCATCGGGACCTCATGGGGCGGCCGGGTAGAGCATCAGGCGGACTGGTCGCCAGAGGCGCTCGTCTGGAACAGCACAGGGGAGCGTGGATGCAGCGTGCATGCACCCAGCGGCGTTGCTGTGATGCGATCAGCGCACGGCGATGAAGTTTCTCATCTGACACCATGGATGCCTCCGGAAACGTTGAGACGCCGCCCCACCGAACGAGGTATGCGCTGCACCCGATGTATTCAATGCATTCACTGTATTCATTGCATTCAGCGTATTCAATGCACCCACTGCATTCCAGCATCTGACATCTCCTCCAACGTCCCGTTCCCCGGCCGATAATACCCAGTGGCAGGCTTGTCCTACCCTGTGTATGTGAACGGAATGACCGGCCGCTAATAATCGTCACCTTCTCCGGCCAGCGGATCACGCACAGCTTCTGATGTCTCTGGCTCGTCCAGTTGCTCGGGTGCCATCGCTGCAGCGTGTCCGGGCGCGGGAGCAGCCTGGGCAGAGGTAACCTGGTGTGATCCCCGGGCTTTCGGCGCTGCTTCCGTTCCCTGCTCCCCGGTGCTCACTGTGTTCTGGAGAGCCTCCAGGCGACAGCGTAGTGGCTCGGGCAGGTGATAGCGCAAGACGTGGTGCAGGTCCGCGTGCATCGTCGTAAGCTCTAGTCCCGACGCTTCACCCAGCTCAGCCACCCCGACGAGGAGGAAGCCCAGCAGGAGCGCAGCCCGGTTCGTTCCCAGGCGCTGCAGTGCTCCTTCAAACGTGGGACTCAACCGAATTGAACTGCTGACCGTCGTCGCCATTAGCCGTGTCCCTGCTGAGCGAGAAACCGCCCATAGCGGGCATAGCCGTAGGCAATAGCGAGCTGGGCCTTCGGCAATACCCTGGCATGCCGGAATTTTGCAAGCACCGGCTCTAACAGCGGCGGGATGTTGACGCCCCCGCCCGCGAGGACCAGTTCGTTGAAGTGCAGGCCTTTTTTCCACGCCTGTTCGAGCCGGTTCGCCACGGTCTGGCCAGTTGCTCGAAAGGGCACATCCCAGCCGTCCGGCAGCGGCTCGTCAATCGCGCCCCACTGTAGTTGGCCTGTTTGGACGGCCTGCTCGACCGCGTGCCAGGGCACATCGACCTCGAAGCGGGCTGAGAGGGTTTGTTGCAGCTCGGTAAGCGGACCGACCGTGCCGAGCTGGTAGGTCGTGAGGCTCGTTGGGTCGGTGACTAACGCATCGACGACTGCAGTATCGACGGTTCCGACCCCGAAGTCCACCACGGCCACCTTCGCCGTACGGTAGCGCGGATCGACAATCGTCCCCTGATCATCCAGCATGGCGCTGTACACGGCACCGACCGGCTCGGCGATGATGCGTACACTTCCCAGTGCGACGGGATTGGCACCGGCGCGCAACCGATCCGCGAGTGTCTTGCACAGCTCTTTGTTGCGCGACCAGGTGCCCGGTAAACCGCTGACGCATTTCGCATCTCGGAGGAGCTCGCTGATCGGGATATCGAAAGCGGCCAGCCGCATCATCGCGGCCTTGACGAGCACCGGAATATACACCTCGTCGTGAATGCGTGACTGGGTCAATTCCGGTGGGATCCCCACGCGCTGGGCATCTTCGCCAACCCAATAGTGGAGCCCATTCACCTTGACCGTCGGGACTCGTACCAGATCAGCCTGGCTCTGCTGCTGTGCACGGGCGACCAGCGAAGGAAACACCAGCTCCTGCTGGGGAGCCGCATCCTGCAACACGACTACTTTGGTATGGCCATGACCGATGTTCCAGCCGATGGCGGGTTTATGGGTGGTTGGGGTCGCCGCCTGCGGGGCTGGACTCACGATGGGTGCGGTGATCATGCAGAGATCCTTTTGTAAGGGAGATAGACCGGCGCCTGTGCTACACTTTGCGCTCACGTCGGGAGGATCGAGTATGTCAGGCGTGCTGCTTGGTGCCTTCGTCAATCGCTTCGCCATCAGTGTCGTCATCGGCGCAGTGCACTTCTCACTGCCTGGCTGGGCCGTGGTCTGCTGCTGAGGCTCCTCGATGCCATCACCACGAACGCCCGGCCTCTCATCGTTGGCCTCGGTCTGGTGGGAGGCACGGTCATCGGGGCTGTGGTTGGCCCATGACCACACGAGGGTGGTCGGTGTCTGCGGCGATAGCTGCATTTGGGAAGGACGATGATGAGCATCTTCAACCCGGAA
>JBBRHB010000275.1:0-6705 GCA_038223355.1 Chloroflexales bacterium | reverse complement strand
CGTTGATCGTAACAACCGACAGCATGATTTGTTCGATGCCGGGCTGCTGTTGTGCCGCGGCAAGTAGCTGTTCAAGCAGGGCACGACCGATGCCGCGTCCACTGGCCTCGCGGGCCACGTACATGCCCCAGACAAGCCCTTTATGCTGTATTTTGAGCCCTTGCTCACGGCGAAAGCCGACTATGCCTGCCAGCTTATCCGTAAAAGCGCCGAGGATAAAATCATGGGGTGAAGGGTGAAGGCGAGCAAGCCAGTGTTCGGGCGGGTCGGCTAGGCTTACTTCATAAGAACGGCCGAACGCATCAGGATGCTCTTGCAGCGCCCGAAGCCGGATCTTGCGAAATGCTATGACATCTGCCTCTGTCAGCCGGCGTATGAGCATGCTCTGCCCTGCGTGCCCTAACCCGAGCTATCCCTTGCCAGCCGGGTCATCGTTATAGGCCTGTCGCAGCGGTTTCGTCAGCATCCGCCTGCGAAGGGATCGGATGACCTTCAATCTGTTCTACCTGCTCAACCTGGTGTTCTAGGTCACGGATCGAGGCGAGGCTTTCATCATGGGCCGCACGCTGTTGCGGCGTTAGGTTTGTGGCATCACCGGCACTGCTGCGCGACTCACGACTAACATCAGCGTTGGGGTTTGTAGGGTTGGTCATTTCAATTCCTTTCATGTCTCGCGGATCGTTCCCAGCCGAAGTCAGTTGCAAGAACGACGCCACCCCTATCCCATCTTGCTTGAAAGCCCAATGCGCGAAGTTTTACTGCCGCCCCAACCAGTTCCGAAACAGTGCTTGCAGGTCCTGGCCGCTGCTTTGTTCCATGGCGGTGCGGAAGTCGGGGGTGTGGGTGATGCCATATTTGTGAGCGCGAACGTAGCTCTGCATGCCGACGAAGAAGGCGTGGTCACCGATGGTTTGGCGTAGGGTGTATAAGAATTGGGCCCCTGTGCCATAGACCGAGGCATAGTAGCGGCTCCAGGTGGCGTAGGTGTAGATACTGAGACCGGCGGGGAGCGCGGCGCGGCGGGCGAGGGGGAGGATTTGGGCTTGGTAGACGGCTTGGGCGGCGTCGGAACCGGCCCACTGTTCTTCGACCAGGAGGGGACTGAATTGGGCGAAGGCTTCGTCAAGCCAGGGCTCGTTGTAGATGTCGTCACCGAGCATGCCGTAGAACCATTGGTGGGCGACTTCGTGGGCGACGACGAAGCGGGTGTTGGCGGTGTAGCCGTCATTGAGCAGGATAAAGATCAGCCCTGGGTACTCGACACCGATATCCTCGCCACGTCCGGCCTGCAGGAGGTGAAATTGTAGGCTGCGGAAAGGGTAGGGGCCATAGCGCTGGTTGTAGGTGTCGAGGGCAGCGGCGGCATGGAGGGCGATGTGTTGCGCCACATCGTCTAGGCCGTCGCCGCGCCGGTGGAAGACGGTGATGTCGGTACCCGCAGTGTTGGCATGCGCCTGGGCGAAGCGACCAATGGCGAAAGCCCATTCGCGGACCGGGCCGGTCACGATCTCGGAGGTCGTTTGGCCGTCGGTGGTAGTGGAGTTGATGACCGAGCCACTAGCGGCGACGCTCCAACCCACCGGTACGTTGACGTTGACGTGGTAGAGGCTGCTGGTGGCATAGACGTGGTCGGGGAAACGTGTAACGTCGGTGCGCCAGCCGCCGTCCCAGACCGCCAACTGGGGGTAGTAGGAAGGCAAGGGCAGGGTATCGTCGGTGCCCCGCCAAGGTTTGAGAGTTGCCTGCCAGTCAAGAGCGAGCGTGACCTCGGCGCCGGGTTGGGCCGGTACAGGCAGTGTGAGGCGAACTGCTGTGCGGGAGGCCTCATACGAGGCTTCGACGGGAACACCCTGGATGCTGGCATTCGAGACGCTGGCTGAAACATCGCCGCCATCGCCGCCCATGTCCGTGGGGAAGTTGGGGTAAAGGCGTAGGATCGCATCCTGCAGGGCGACACCCATGGTGTTGGGAAAGTGCATGGCCAAGTGGCCCGTGAGTTGGCGGGCGGCGGGATCAACGGTGATCGCCATGTCGTAGTGAGGTAGGTCGGGCCGGTCGGTCTCACTGGCGTGGGCCGGACGCATCGCCGGGGTGTAATCGAAGGTGGCTTGGGCAGTGGGGTTGGCCCCCATCGGCACAAGAAGCACGAAGAAGAGCGCGAGGGATGATAGTCTGCGAGTCATGTTGCAGGGCCTCCGGTTGAATGCGATTATAAAACGAAAGATTGCCAGGGTGCTATGGGGGATGACGTGACAGAAGATAAGGCGAGCCAAAGCCCGCTGCCGGCCGTTGCCATGGTGTACCAGGAATTTTGGGACAACTGGGAAGATCCGGCGCGACGACAGGGCTGGCTGGACCTTTATCAACGTGGGCAGCTCTCCTTTGTAGCCAATGTGCTGCCCGAACAGGTGGTGCAGCTGTCGGGCGAGGAAACGCTGCAGATTCTGCGAACACGTTTTGGCGGGGTGGTGGATATGGCACTGAGTCCCATGTACGCCGATCCTGACCATAGACCAGCCGAGCTCCCTCGTGCGTTGCGTAGTCCCGTCATCGAGCAGCCAGATAGCGGCTGGCTCAAGTGGACCAATATGGTGGGGATTAACGTGCGGACGGTCGGCAGCTTTTGGAATATGATCAAATATGCGCTAACCGTACCCGCGACGCAGGATTCGATTCACATGATGCCAATTTGGGAGCCGGGCGTCGCAGGCAGTATTTATGGCATGAGTAGCTGGCAGTTGAACCAGGAATTTTATAGCGACGAACTAGCGCTGCTTTGTCCCACGCTGAATACAATTGAAAAACAACTCCGCGCGGTCATCCATCTGCTGCATGTGATGGGTAAAGCCGTCGGCATGGATGTGATCCCACATACCGAGCGCTTTTCGGAAATGGTGCTGGCGTTTCCTGAATATTTTGAGTGGCTGCAGCGTGAGGATACGATCATTATTGACCATTCGGCCGATTTGCATATTGCCGTGCAGGAGCAGATCAGTGCCTTCCTTGACGCATATGGGCCGGCCGTTAGCGAGGACAGTGTGCCGCGCGGCCGAGATGAACTGTTCCATGAGGCCGTTGATGAAGTACGGCGGACGCGTTTGTTGTTCGGCCTGCCAGCCGATGTTGAGGGACGTCAGGCACGGCGTGGACAGTTGATTCACCATCTTTTCCGCTATGGGTATGAGCCGGTACCGGCTACCATGGCGCCGCCGTTCCGGGGCTTACAGGTCGACCTGCGGCCCGAGGCGAGGTCGGTCGATAGTAATGATCAAGTCTGGCGCGAGTACGAGATCACACACCCCACGTCGATGTCACGGGTGTTCGGCCCGCTGGCGCGCTATAAGCTGTACGAACCGCTGGATAATAATGCCAACTGGGAGATCGATTTTTCGCGACCGCGCAAGGCCGTGTGGCGGTATGTCTGCGGCAAATATGCTGAGATACAGCTGGCCTATGGCTTCGATTTCATGCGTGGCGACATGGCGCATGTTCAAATGCGACCACTTGGGGTGCCGGCGAAAATAGACCGCTATTATGATATTCTCGGGGCGGTGAAGCTATTTGTGCAGCAGGAGCGTGGTGTGCGCTCCTTCGGCTATTTTGCCGAAACCTTTATCGCGCCGCGCGATATTATGGGCTACGGCGACGAGTTTGACCACCTGGAAGCCGCCGAGGCCGATACCACGCTGGGCGATCTGCAATCGACGGCGGTTGGATCGCCGGAGTTCCTGCAACGCTTGCGCTATTACACGGACTTGGCGGCTACCCGCCAGTGCATACCCAATTTTACTGTGATGACCGCCGACAAAGACGACCCGCGCTTTGATAGCTTTTACCTGAGTGGCAATGCGGTGCGACTGTTTCTCGCCTTGTTTCAAGCGGATGTGCCTAGCTATATGGGGCTCGGCTTTGAGAGCCGCGATATTCATGACCAGCCGGCGGCCAATGAGCAGTACACCAAGCTGTATATTTTTAAGGAAACGGGTGGCCCCAAGGCGACGCATGGGCCGTATGTCTGGGGCAAGAACGGCTTTTTGTTCAGCACGCTCACGCGTATGAAGCTCTATCTGGATGCGATCTGGCCCACACTGCAAGGGCGAACGACGCGCTGGTTGATACCACCTAGTGCAACGGCGATCAGTTCGGTGATTGCGTGGACCCAGAAGGACAAACGGCCTGATTATGTCTTTGTGGCCAATACGCATCCCGCGCAGGCCGCGATCCGCTTTGGTATACCAGGTCTGCCGGTGGACTGGGTGCTGAGCTGTGAGTTTTCGACGGTATCGAGCGTGCCGGAGGCGGATCGTGAACTGGCCTCGAACGGTAAACAACATCGGGTGAGCACACTGGCGGCGGGGGAAGGCCGGGTGTATCGGGTGGTGGTGCCGGCTGTACCGGAGGGCGAGGCCTGATGAGGTGGACGGCTGCGGTCAAGCTCAAAGATGTTAATGGGATGCAAACGATTACGACGGTCAGCCGGGAAGCGGACAACTTGCAGGCGGCGAAGGAGGCCGCCAAGGAAGCTGCGCTTGACGAGGTCGAGTTTACGGGCGCGCATGTGTGGATGACTGCCGAAGTTGGGGATGAAGCCATTTACCCGGAACTATGAGGCATGTGTAGACGGCATTGGGTTGTGCTAGTCAGTCTTGGTGATATAGACAAAAGGAAGGCAGCGTATGGCAACCAGTATGGTGTGGCCGGTTGTGACGACGGCAGATCAGGTGAGAGGCCCGGCTCAAGGCCACTGGGAGTATGCTGATTATGTGCAGCTTCCGGATGATGGACAGCGTTATGAAATCGTCAAAGGAGTGCTCTATATGGCTCCGGCACCCGGTGAGTCACACCAGTTCGCGAGCAGCCGGTTTGTTGGGTATCTCTTAACTCATGTTGATTTTGCGGGGCTGGGTCGCGTCTATCATGCGCCGTTTGATGTCGAACTATCACCACATGATGTTGTGCAGCCTGATGTGCTCGTCGTCCTTAATGCCAACAGTACTATTATTACCCCGAGAGGCATTGTAGGTGCTCCCGATTTGGTGATCGAAATTGCTTCGCCAAGTACAGCTACTCATGACCGAGATGAGAAATTACATGCCTACGAGCGGGCAGGTGTACGTGAGTATTGGATCGCCGACCCCTTTGCTAGGACCATTGAGATATTGGTATTGGAACTCGCAACCTATCGTTCACGTGGGGGTTATCAAGGATCGGTCACTTTACCATCCAGCGTTCTACCGGCACTGCCAGTGCGGGTCGAACAGTTTTTTTCCTAGCATCACTTCCTGTATAGGAGCTACATGACGAACCGGATTTACTTCGGCGATAATCTGGTGGTGCTCAAGGAGATCGCAGCTGCGTCGATCGACCTAATCTATATCGACCCGCCGTTCAATACCGGCAAACAGCAGGGCCGAACGCAGTTGCAAACTGTCCGCTCCGAGGCGGGCGATCGCACCGGCTTTCAAGGCCGCCGGTACGAAACGACCAAAGGCGATACAAACGCTTATGCCGATCTCTTCGACGACTACTTAGGGTTTCTGGAGCCACGGTTACGTGAGGCTCATCGGGTCCTGGCCACGCACGGGTCGCTTTATTTCCATATTGACTATCGTGAGGTGCATTACTGTAAGGTGTTGCTGGATGGCATCTTCGGGCGGGAATGTTTCTTGAATGAGGTGATCTGGGCGTATGACTATGGTGGCCGTACCACGAAGAAGTGGCCACCGAAGCATGACAACATCCTGGTGTATGTCAAAGATCCCGAGCGGTATGTTTTCAATGTTGATGAGATCGAGCGGATCCCGTATATGGCCCCGGGGCTGGTTGGTCCCGAGAAGGCGGCACGCGGCAAGCTACCGACCGATACGTGGTGGCACACGATTGTGCCAACACAAGGAGCGGAAAAGACCGGCTACCCGACCCAGAAACCGCTTGGGGTGTTGAGGCGGGTCGTGCAGGCTTCCTCGAAGCCCGGTGACGTGGTGTTGGACTTCTTTGCCGGCAGTGGCACCACCGGGGCGGCGTGTCTGGAGCTGGGTCGAACGTTTCTGCTGGTCGACAGTAACGTACAAGCGCTGGAAGTGATGGCTCGCCGCTTTGCCGGGGTGGATGAGATCGAGTGGATTAACTTTGATGCACGTTCACTTTCCTGTACACTACAACGAACGCCGTCCACTGGAGGAAGTAACGCCGACGTCAGAGAAAGCGAGTAGTGACTTGTTAAGGAGAGAACGTGCATCCATCATCCGCCACTAGGCCGACAGTTACAAAGACATCGCTTGTCTACCAGGACGCGCACGCAATTGTGCATCTCCTTATGATTCCGGGAGGACGAACCTCCGTCGAGGTAGAAGAGACAATTAGCGCGCTGAATGCATTGGTCCAAGATACACCCTTTCTGCTCCTCGTTGAGGTGCTGCCACTCACAACGTTCCAGCAGGCAGCCTTTGATGCGATGTATCATGCCCCAGTCATGCGGTATGCTCAGGCCGTTGCTTTTGTTGGCAACCCGCTGCACACATGTATGATCCGCCAGCAGATCAACCGGCTCAGTCCGCTCTTTGGTCCAGCCCAGTTGTTCGAAACGCAATTAGAAGCCCGCGATTGGCTGCTCGGACGGAAATGGTGTGCACAAGGTGCCGTTGAACAAAGCCGGCCATGAGGTTCTGCCGTTCGCCATCTCCTTGCCACGTTACTGTAAGGCCC
>JBBRHB010000274.1:0-6721 GCA_038223355.1 Chloroflexales bacterium | reverse complement strand
TGTCGATGTTAACAAGCAGGCGGCCGAGCGCGTGAGCGGTGAGCTACGCGGCCAGGATGTGGATGCAGTTGGCTTTGGCTGCGATGTCAGTGATGCCGAAGCTGTAACGAAAACTGTCAACGCTGTGGTTGAGCGCTGGGGCCGCTTGGACGTCCTAGTTAACTGCGCGGCGATCGATCATACTCGTTCCGTCGATGAGATGAGCGTCGCGCAGTGGGATCAAGTGATCGCAGTCAATCTACGTGGCCCCTTCCTGCTAGCGAAGGCCGCGATGTTCGAAATGCGCCGAGTGGGCGAAGGCGGTCATATTGTCAATATTGCGTCAACGGCTGCGACTCGGGCCTGGGCCAATGCCGCAGCCTATCACGCTTCGAAATGGGGTCTCGTTGGTTTCGGTCGTGGACTGGGTGTCGAGGGCCGGCCCGATAATATCAAGGTGACCACGGTCATCCCCGGTGGCATGCAAACCCATTTCTTCGACAAGTTCCCGGAGCAGGGTATTCCAATGCCCGATCAGGCCAATTTACAGGATCCCGCGAACGTTGCTGAAACTATCCTGTTTGCCGTGCAAATGCCGGCCCAGTCGGTGATGCAAGAAGTGATGGTAACGCCGCTGACCGAAACAAGCTGGCCATAGGCGCGGCGCGGGAGAAGCTGCGTCATGGTGATCGTGCGCGCACCAGTCCGTATCAGCTTTGGCGGTGGTGGTACCGATCTGGAGGCCTATTACGCTCCTTGGGGCGGCTACGTCGTCAGTGCCGCCATTGCGCACTACTGCTATGCCATGGCGCGCGCGTCGCGAGATGGTGGGATTCATATCTATTCTGCCGATTATCATGTCTCAGCCTCATATCGTCCGGGCGAGCTTTTCGCCGTAGCAGAGCCGCTGATTCTCCCCAAGGCGGTGATCGCTTGGTTCACGGAGCAAGGCTTGCTGGAGGATGGGATCGACTTGGTGCTGGCCGCCGACGTACCACCTGGAACTGGGCTCGGCTCATCCAGCGCGATGGCAGTAGCACTCATCCGGGCGCTCGCTGAACATACTGGTATGACTATCACGATTCCCAGCCTGGCGGAGCTTGCCTGTATGATTGAAATCGAGCGACTGGGTATGCCGATCGGCAAGCAGGATCAGTACGCCAGTGCACTGGGTGGCCTCAATATCCTTGAGTTTAGGAGCGACGGTGTCGCTATCCAACCACTCTGCCTGCCGGCTGCGACTATGGCGGCTCTCAACGACCGGTTACTGTTGTTCTCGACCGGGCAGCTGCGGCACTCGGCCAGCATCTTAAGTGGCCAGCGCGATGATACTGCCACTAAGCCGGGGGTGATCGAGGTCTTGCATCACCTCAAGGAGTTAGCCTACGAGATGTCTACGGCGCTGCGCGCCGGTGAACTTGACCACTTTGGCTATCTGCTTGATCGTGGCTGGCAACACAAGCGTAGCTTGTCGGCCTCGGTTTCTTCCCCGGCCATCGATGGCTGGTATGCCACTGCTCGCTTGGCCGGTGCTCTTGGCGGCAAGATTACCGGGGCCGGCGGCGGCGGCTTCTTACTGTTGTATTGCCCGTTAGAAGCTCAGGCCGACGTTCGCCAGCCGCTGCAAGACTGCGGTCTCCACGAGTTGCCCTTCAGCTTTGATACTGCCGGTGCCCAGGTTGTCGGCGGAGCCCATCCCCCTTAGCTCGCCTGCTGGCCGGCTAGTCTTTTATGAGAGCGCTTACGAGCGCCAGGAGAGGAGTTTTCTTAATGCGTGATGACATCGAACGCTACTGGCTCGACCTAGCTGCGCTCGCCGCTAACATGCCATTTTCCCTGATTGCTGAGGCGGCAGAGATCTTATTCGCTTGCCATGAGCGGGATGGCACTGTCTTCGTGCTCGGCAACGGCGGGAGTGCAGCTACTGCGTCACACTTTGCCTGTGATTTAGCCAAAGGCACACAAACGCCGGGTGTGAGACCCTTCCGAGTGATCCCGTTGACCGATAACATGCCGTTGTTGACTGCTTGGGCCAACGATACAAACTATGAGCGCGTCTTTGCCGAGCAGCTTAAAACCCTGGTGCGTTCGGGCGACGTTGTCTTGGCCATTAGCGCCAGTGGGAACTCACCGAATGTGCTGCACGCCGTTGATATGGCGAACGCCATGGGTGCAATGACGATTGCCTTTACCGGCGAAACCGGCGGCGAGGTAAGGACGCTGGCGGCCTTGACCCTCCGCGTACCCGGCGGCTCGATCGAGCAAGTTGAGGATGCCCACACCGCTATCGCGCACAGTTTATGTATCGCCCTCCGGGAGCGCCTGCGCAGCTTGGTAACGTTGCCTCCTTGGGTGAACCCAGGCGTGTTGCTCTATAACAATCCTGCTGAGCCCCTCGCACTGGACCTTGGGCACTAGAACCGCCCACCCGAGTAGGAACGGGCTACGCTGGCTCGCTCACCAGCGCTTGACTCTTCTCTAGTCGGGCTTTGAGGAGGTTGAGTACAGCTTGCTCTTCCGCTTTTAAGCTAGCGGCTTCCTTTTCCTGCTCGATCCTTTGCTGTAAACTGGCCAGCATGGTCCCGTCCATATACGCTTCGAGTACCGCCGGGTGGACATAACATTTCCGACAGATCGTCGGTGTATTACCCAGTTCTTTTGCGACATGTTCGATCGTTCGCACAATGTTTTTCTTAGCCTCTTTATCGTCTTGAAACGGCTCAAGGCTTCGAAGCAACATCACAGCGATCTTGGTGCCGGCCCAGGTACGAAAATCCTTGGCGGTAAAGTCTTGGCCGGTGATTTCGCGCAGATAGTCATTAACATCGGCAGAGTCGATCAGCGCGCGCTGGCCTTGATCGTCAACATATTGAAACAGTTCGTAGCCCGGAATATCACGGCAGCGCTTTACAATCTGCGCGAGCTTACGATCCTGGACGTCAATCTCATGCTTAATACCGTGCTTGCCGACAAATGCGAAGCGGATCGTCGACCCGGCGATATTGACATGCCGGTCGCGCATAGTGGTCAGGCCGAAGGACTTGTTTTCCCGCGCGTATTCCAAGTTGCCGACGCGGATGAAGGTCGTTTCAAGCAGGCGCACTACAGTTGCCAGGACCTTGTCACGCGGCAGTTTCGGCAGCGCTAGATCATGGTCGATTTGCCTCCGGATTTCTGGCAACGCTTGTGCAAAGAGGATCATGCGTCCATATTTGGTTTCATCCCGTACTTCCCGCCAGCGCGGGTGGTAACGATATTGCTTACGACCTTTAGCATCGCGTCCCGTCGCTTGAATGTGACCGTTGGCCACCGGACAAATCCAGACATCGGTATAGGCCGGAGGAATGCCGATTGCCTTGATCCGTTTGATTTCATCGGGGTCAGTGATTGCTTTGCCATTTGGCTTGATAAAGACCCAGTCATTATTCTGGGGCTCACGCCGGATGCCGGGTTTCTTGTCCCTCACATAGCGTAGGCCGGCGGCCTTTGCTGACTCCACTGGATCGGTAATGATCTCCGGCAAATCATCTAGTTGGCGCTGCTCATTGTCTGTCATAACTGGAACGCCTTAGCAAATGCGGTGCCAGCCAACAAGCTTGTCTTAATGTATATCGGGAAAGGTGGTTTCCTTGCCGCAGCCACTCGTTTCGGTTCTGATGCCGACTTACCAACACGCATTTTTTGTCAGACGTGCCATTGCTAGCCTGTATGCTCAAACTTTTGACGATTGGGAGCTCGTCATTATTGATGACGGCTCCCCGGATGCAACTGCGACCGTCGTACAACCGTTGCTGGACGACCCGCGCATTCACTATCATCGGCTGAGCGATAATATGGGCCTGGGTACAGCCTTGAATACCGGGCTCCGCCTCGCACTAGGCTCGTTGATCGCCTATTTGCCATCCGATGATATCTATTATCCCGAGCACCTTGCCTCGCTAGTGGGGATACTTTCCGCCCAACCCTCCGTTTCGCTGGCCTATTCGGGACTACGGCATCACTATAATCGTTCTGCCGTGGGTCAGATCGACGGCACACCTTTGCAGCTGGTCCAGGTCATGCATCATCGCATTGCCGAAGAGTGGCTCGAACGCACAAATCTGGTGACCGACGATCTAGAGCGTATGTACTGGCACACCTTGCGTTCGCATGGACCCTTCGTCGCCACCGAACAAATCTCAGCCGAATGGGTTGACCATCCCGGCCAAATGCATAAGGTAATCCAGGAGCCATTAGGTGGCATCAATCCTTTTCGTGCCCGTTACCAAGTCAAACACCCCCTCCGTTTTCATACCTCGGTCGGTAACTTGATCGATGAAGTCAAGCATTACCGCCGTTTTCGCGAACGCCCTGATACGCCTTTAGCTGCCGATGGCCTAAAGATCTTGCTTGTCGGCGAGTTGGCCTACAATGCTGACCGGGTGCTGGCGATCGAAGAGCGTGGCCATAAACTCTATGGCCTATGGACCGATGAGCCGGCTTGGTTCAACATGGTCGGTCCAATGCCCTTCGGCCATGTGGAAGATTTGCCGCGTACCGGCTGGCGGGAGGCCATCAAACATATTCAGCCCGACATCATCTATGCTTTGCTGAATTGGCAGACCGTGCCGTTTGCCCACCATGTGCTCTCGGAGAACCCTGGTATTCCCTTTATCTGGCATTTCAAGGAGGGTCCTTTTATCTGCCTCGAAAAGGGCACATGGAACCAGCTTGTCGAGCTCTATATCCGTGCGGATGGCCAAATCTACTCCAGTCCCGAACTGCGTGATTGGTTTGAGACCGTCGTTCCTGGTCTGACCACAGCCGCTCCCGCCCTTGTGTTGGATGGCGATCTTCCCAAACGCGACTGGTTTACCCAATCGCAGAGCACACGCCTCTCACAGCAGGATGGCGAACTGCATACGGTTGTGCCGGGTCGTCCCATTGGCTTACATCCGTGGACGGTCGGCGATTTGGCCGAGCAGCGTATTCATCTCCATTTCTATGGCGATTTCACGCAAGGAATATGGCGTAGCTGGATTGAGAAGGCGAACCGCGTCGCCGCGGGCTATTTGCATCTCCATCCCAATGTGGATCAGGACAGGTGGGTTACGGAGTTTTCTCAATATGATGCTGGCTGGCTCCATTTCTTCCGTAGCGAGAATGGGGGCGATGTAGGGCGCGCCAACTGGGACGATCTGAATTACCCGGCCCGCATCGCGACTTTGGCCGTCGCCGGCTTACCGTTGCTGCAATACGATAACCATGACGCGCTTGTGGCATCCCAAACTCTGGCTCGTCGGCTTGATCTTGGTCTGTTTTTTACAGATATGGCACAGCTGCGTCAACAGTTATGCGACGCGTCGCGCATGCAGCAGCTGCGCGACAATGTGTGGCGCCAGCGGGAGCAGTTTATCTTTGATACCCATGCCGATAATCTCATTTCTTTCCTGCGACAAATAATCAGCCAGCACACGAAGTAGTTTGGCGTACAGTTTGCTATAGTAGTGACGTAATTTGTGGATGAGGGAGTACAAAGCGTGTTCGATCACGATGGGGAGCCGCGCGTTTCGGTGCTCATGCCGACGTTTAAACAGGCGGACTATATTCGCCGGGCTTTAGAAAGTCTCAAGGCACAAACGTTCACAGCCTGGGAATTGATCATTGTGAACGATGGCTCACCAGACGCGACCGACGAGCTGGTCAGTCCCTATCTCACTGATAGGCGCATCCACTACTATCGCTTGCCGCGTAATCTTGGTCTAGGAGCAGCCTTAAACACTGCGACCGCTTTGGCGCGAGGGCGATATATCGCGTATCTGCCATCGGACGACCTGTATTATCCCGATCATCTCGCCCGGCTGGTTGCACGGCTCGATCAGGAAGAAGATGTTTACTTGGCCTATGGTGGCATTCGTTGGCGTGCCCATACGGAAAGCGCGACCCTGCAAGGCGATGCAGCCGTTGGCCACGAAGCCGAATGGCTGTTCAATCCACCCGCCGTGCGCCATGATGCCCCCTTGACTGATGGCAACCTCCTCGCGTTAGTCCAGGTGCTCCACCGGCGTGGTCTTGAGCGACAGGTGCACTGGACACCCCGGACCGAGCGCGTCTCAGATGAGCTTGAGCCCGACTTCTGGCGCGCCTTGCTCACGCAGGATGCCCGCTTTAGCTACAGCGGCGAGGTCTCATGCGAGTGGATCGAGCACCTAGATCAGCGCCACAAGCTGCTGGCCGGTGAAGGTGGCGGCCTATCGCGGTATCGGGCCTATTTTAATATCGAGGCTGGCGAGTGGCTGAACTGGCAGCCTTCGCGGGGTATTTGTGTTAATGAGCGGGAGCGTTACGGTCGCTTTGCTACACCTCGCACGTTGCCTGCTCCTGGCGGCCTTAAGATTTTGTTGGCCGGTGAGCTTGGCTTTAATCCTGATCGCATCATGGCTTTCGAAGAAGCCGGGCACAAGCTGTATAGCCTCTGGATTCCAGATACCGAAGGCTGGGACAACACCGGTCCGTTTCCCTTTGGGAATATCGAGAATATTCCGTATGCTCCCGGCTGGGTCGCGCGCGTCCGCCAGGCTCGGCCGGACATTATCTATGGCCTGCTTAATATTCATGTTTTGAATCTGTTGTGCGAACTTCTGGACGCCGGACTAGATATTCCTTTCGTCTTCCATTTCAAAGAAGGCCCGTTCATGGCTCTTGAACGCGGTCAGTGGTCCCAACTCATGCGCCTCCTCCATCTAAGCGATGGCCAGATCTA